>CAYTKH010000012.1:0-20992 GCA_964438315.1 uncultured Muribaculaceae bacterium
CAGAGGAAGAAGATAAAGAGATGTGTCGTAATACTGAATTACATTTAGCAAGAAATGAAGGAATTAAAAGCCAAACATTAAAGATAGCACGTAATATGAAAAAATTAGGAATATCAATGGATAAGATAACAAAAAGTACAGGTTTATCATTAAAAGAATTACAAACACTATAATTAAAAATATATAGTTTTTTAAGACCAATATAAGGTCTTTTTGAATTATAAAAATTTTTGTAAAAAATTAAACAACATCATAATTTTGATATTATTTAATAAAACATTATTGCAATGTTTAGAATATTCTATGTATATATGCTAAAATTCAATATACATGTAACCTTATTCCATTATAGTTTCCGTTATAATAATACACCTAAAAAAATCAATATCTTTTGTAATATTAAAAAATCAACTAATAAATTCAATTATATGTATATAATTTTATCTTCGGTTAAATTTATAACCAATTTACATAAAGAATCCTTAATATCTAAATATTCGTTATAACAGATAACCACAGTATATGTAATTAGAACATCAAAATTTTTAGAAATAATATTGTATTTTTTTAAAATATAATCAATATTTTTTAAATCATCATATTTAAAAGAGATAGTTATAACTACTGACTTATCAATAGACTTAATTTTCGCTTTTGATAAGGCACTAGTAACACTGTTAGTATAAGCCCTAGCTAGACCACCAGTTCCTAATTTAATACCACCAAAATACCTCGTAACAACACATAAAACATTAACTAGATCATTATTTTCAAGTACATTTAAAATAGGAATACCAGCAGTACCACTAGGTTCAAAGTCATCAGATGCCTTTTTAGTATTAAATGTAATATAGGCATAACAATTATGAGTAGCATCACTATATTTATCTTTTATTTTACTAAGTTTATCTAAAGCATCCTCTTTATCTTCAATTTTAATAATATTAGTAATAAAACGCGACTTATTAACAATAATTTCACTTGCAACATCACTAACAATTGTTTTCATATAAACACCCTAGTTTATTATATCAGTTTAAAAATAAAAATAAAATAGAATAATTGTATATTTTATGGTAAAATTAGATAAGAAAAGACTAAATAAGAAAGGATTTACTATGCAAAATTTAATCAAAGAAAAATTGGCAATTACTCCAAACAGACCAGGTTGTTATCAAATGAAAAATAAAGACGGTGTTATTATATACGTTGGAAAAGCTAAAAATTTAAAAAATAGACTAAGTTCATATTTTAGAGGTACACATACAGGTAAAACAGCTAAATTAGTAAGTGAAATAGTGGATTTTGAGTATATAGTAGTATCAAGTGAAACAGAATCATTAGTTTTAGAAATCAATCTAATAAAAAAATATGACCCAAAATATAATATTCTTCTAAGAGATGATAAAAGTTATCCATATATAGAACTTACAAACGAAAAAATACCAAAACTATCCATAGTAAGAAACATCAATAAAAAGAAAAATAAAACGAATCTATATGGACCATATCCAAACGTTACTGCTGCAAGAGAGACAGTCAATTTACTAAATAGAATTTATCCTTTAAGAAAATGTAAAACACTTGCAAAAAAAACATGTCTTTATTACCATATAGGACAATGTTTAGGCTACTGTATGAATAATATAGAAGAAAAAAATATAAATAAAATGAAAGAAGAAATTATACGTTTTTTAAAAGGAGATCATAGTCTAATCACTAAAAAAATAGAAGATGAGATGTTAAAAGAAAGTGAAAATCTAAACTATGAAAAAGCTAAAGAATTAAAGGATATGTTAGATTATATAAATATTACCTTAGTAAAACAAAAAGTAGAAATATCTGATATGGTAGATAGAGATATATTTGGATATTTTGTGAATAAAGGTTATATGGCAGTGCAGGTATTCTTTATAAGAAGTGGTAAAATACTAGAAAGACACTCTAAAATATTTCCACTTATAGATGAAGAGGAAGAAGAACTTACAAGATATATAGCAACATTCTATCAAAAAAACTTTATTTTACCAAAAGAAATATTAGTTCCAAGTGTAGTAGATACCATTTTATTAGAAAAATACTTTAACATTAATATTAAAGCTCCGATAAAAGGAGTTAAATATAAACTAGTTGAAATGGCTAATAAAAATGCTGAAATAGAATTAAATAATCAATATGAACTTATTAAAAAAGACGAAGAAAAAACTTTACTAGCTAATGAAGAATTAAAAAATATATTGAAATTGGATACTTTAAATAGAATCGAACTTTTTGATAATTCCAACCTTTTTGGAAGCTTTAACGTATCAGGAATGGTAGTATTTAAAAATGGTAAACCATCAAAAAACGACTATCGTAAATTTAAAATATCAACTGATAAAAACGATGATTATCAAACGATGAGAGAAGTTATATATAGAAGATATTTTAGAGTATTAAAAGATAATTTAGAAAAACCAGACCTAATAATTGTCGATGGTGGGGTAGGACAAATAAATATAGCTAGAGAAGTTATTAAAAGTTTAAATCTAAATATCATGGTAGCAGGTCTAAAAAAAGATGATAGACATACAACCAATAGTTTATTAGCATTTGATCCTTTAGAAGAAATTAAAATAGAAAAAACGAGCAATTTATTTTATTACCTAGAAAGGATGCAAGATGAAGTACATAACTTTACCATCAACTATCATAAACAGATAAGAAGTAAAGGAATGATAGAATCAGTATTAGATAATATAGAAGGAATTGGTAGTAAAAGAAAAAAAGAACTATTAAAAAAATATCATACAATAAACAAGATGAAAGAAGCATCGATTGATGAGTTAGAAAGCATCTTACCAACTAAAACCGCAACTAATCTATATGAATTTTTAAAAAACTATGAAATAACTTGATTTTTTGAAAGCAATGCTATAAAATATAGAACATCAAATTGAAAGGTGGAAAAGTAATATTATATAGAAATATTATCCAAGTAGAGTGTACTAGCACAAATGGTTATTACACATCATTTAGAGTACCATCATAAAAATAATGTATTGACTAAATTAATAGAATAAACCAATAGTTAAATCATAAAATATTTTGAAGAAGTGGTTTTTAATTTGACTTTATCTAAATATTTAGTATAATTTAGTTAGGAGGGAATATGCAAAAGAAATATGTCTTAATCACTTTATCAGCCATATTATCAGCTGGTATAGGATATACTTTAGCTAAAAAGCACAATAAAAATGAAGAACAGGAAGAACAAGAAAAATATACAACTTGGGAAGAAACACCAAAAAGAAAATATATAGTTTTAAAATCAAGAGATATTATGGATAAAAAATGTGGCTAATAAAAACTATATTTTTTTATTAATATAGTTGTTTTTTTCTTATAAATATTTTATAATTAATTTAGAAAGGAAGAGAATATATGGAAAACAAAAACTTAATAAAAGTTATAGTAATTGTATTTTTATCTTTAGTAGTAGTCGGACTAAGTGGATATGTTGTATACGATAAAATGTTAAATAACAATTCAAAAAATAGTAGTAAAAATGATGTACCTAATCAATCAAATTTACTAACTAAAGATGAAGCACTTAAAGAAGGAAAAAAATTATACGATAAAGCAACAGAAATTTACGAAACTTGGCTAGTAGTACCTTATTGTGGAGTAAAATTAGGTAATATGAGTGACGATAGAATAGAAAGTTTTGGAGATAGTGGACTAGGCAACGATTTATACTATAGGTCTGATTTTTCTAGTTTAGATGGTTTAAAAAATCATTTAAAACAGTGGTTATCCGATGATATCGTAAATAATAAGATAAAAAAAACAAAGTATAATTATGTAGAAGATTTATCTTTACTATCTAATGAAGAATATGGATATGTTGATTATGTCTTTAAAGATAATAAATTATATTGTAGACTTCAAACAGGGAAAGGAATTTTATCATATTACCACAGTTACAACATTAAAGTTGATAATATCGAAAAAGATAAAATAACTTATACAATTACATCTGCTTACATAAAAAATCCTATTAGTGATGAAAAAACTTCATGTAGTTTAGATAATCCTACAGCTTGTAGTGAAAAAGATTTAGAATATAAAGATACAAAATTTGTTATTCAAAAAAATAATGCTGGTAAGTTTGTCGTTAGTGAATATACATTACATGTCTAAAAAAGGTTAAACTATTTAAAATTTAACCTTTTTATATTATATAAAAATATCACTTTTATTATTTAACTTTAGTTTTTTCAATTGGTCTTATAAATTCTATTCCGTGTTCGATTACCATATATCATCCACTTTTACTTTTTTAATTAATAATGTCAAATTTTATTGACGAACAACTGTTCTTTTGATAAAATATATAATATCAAGAGGTGAAATATATGGATAAAATCATTGTAAAAGGAGCGAGAGAAAATAATTTAAAAAATATAGATATAGAACTTCCTAAAAACAAACTTATTGTTATGACAGGAGTAAGTGGTAGTGGCAAATCATCATTAGCATTTGATACGATTTATGCAGAAGGAGAAAGAAGATACGTAGAGAGCTTAAGTGCCTACGATAGACAATTTTTATGTGTTTCTTAAAAACCAGATGTCGATAGTATCGAAGGACTATCACCATCTATATCGATAGATCAAAAAACGACTAATAAAAACCCACGTAGTACAGTTGGAACAGTAACAGAAATATATGACTATTTAAGGCTTTTATATGCTAGAATCGGTATACCATACTGTCCTAATCATCATAAACCAATAAGTAGTCAAAGTATAGAAGAAATGACAAATCAGGTACTAAAACAAGAAGACGGCACAAAAATAATGATTATGGCACCTATAGTTCATGGAGATAAAGGAACACATAAAGATTTACTAAATGGACTTAAAAAAGACGGTTATGTTAGAGCTATAATAGATGATGTTGAATACGATTTAAACGAAGAAATAATTTTAGAAAAAAACAAAAAGCACAATATTGATGTTGTAATAGACCGTTTAATTATCAAAGAAGGAATAAGAAGTAGACTATATGAATCAATCGAAATAGCTTGTAGATTAGGTAGTGGTAAGGTAATAGTAAAAATAATCGGAAAAGAACAGTTCATCATGAGTGAAAAATATGCTTGTCCAGACTGTGACTTTTCAATACCAGAATTAGAACCTAGAATGTTTTCCTTTAATGCCCCATATGGAGCTTGTAAAGATTGTAAAGGACTAGGTGTTAAATATAAAATCGATATCGACTTAGTAATTCCTGATAAAACATTAAGCATCAGCGAAGGAGCTATAAAAGCTATAAACTTAGAAGATACAGAAAGTATTATAAGTACCCAATTTGAAACATTGAGTAAAGTTTATAATATCGATTTAAATAAACCAGTAAAAGATTTAGATAAAAAAGCCTTAGACATTATCTTATATGGTTCAAGTGATTTAATAGAATTTAACTATACATCAAAAAATGGTAATAAAAGAACAAGTAAAGATTATTTTGAAGGTGTAATCAATAATCTAGAAAGAAGATATATAGAAACAAAGAGTACCTGGATTAGGGAATGGATAGAAAACTATATGACAGAACTATCATGTGAAACCTGTCATGGAGCTAGACTAAATGAATCGGTTTTATCAGTTTTAATTAATAAGAAAAATATCTATGAAATTACTAAATTAAGTATTAAAGAACTATATGATTTTTTAACTAGTTTAAAACTAACTAAAGAACAAAAAGAAATATCAAATATGATAATCAAAGAGATAAGTAGTAGATTATCATTTCTAATCAATGTAGGATTAGAATACCTAACCCTAGACCGTAGTGCAGGTACCTTATCAGGAGGAGAAGCTCAAAGAATTAGATTAGCTACGCAAATCGGTTCTAGATTAACAGGAGTTCTATACGTTTTAGATGAACCAAGTATCGGTCTACATCAAAGAGATAATAGAAGACTTATCAATTCTCTTTTAGAAATGCGTGATTTAGGCAATACATTAATTGTCGTTGAACACGATACCGATACGATGCTAGCCTGTGATTATCTAGTAGATATCGGCCCAAAAGCAGGTATCCAAGGTGGTGAAGTAGTAGCAGCTGGTACTCCTAAAGAAGTTATGGATAATCCTAACAGTTTAACAGGTAGATACTTAAAAGGAATTGAAAAAATTGAAGTGCCAAAACGAAGAAGAAAAGGTAATAAAAAATACCTAGAAGTAAAAGGTGCAAAAGAAAACAATTTAAAAAACATCAACGTAAAAATTCCACTTGGAACATTCACATGTGTAACAGGGGTAAGTGGTAGTGGTAAATCAAGTTTAGTTAATGAAATAATATACAAGGCTGTCGCTAATAACCTATATAAAACAAAAGAAAAACCGGGCAAATTTAAAGAAATAAAAGGATTAGAAAACATCGATAAAGTAATCGATATATCACAAACTCCAATCGGTAGAACTCCAAGAAGTAACCCGGCTACTTATACAGGAGTATTCGACGATATCAGAGACATCTTTCAAACAACTAAAGAAGCTAAAATGCGAGGATACGATAAGAGTAGATTTTCATTTAATGTAAAAGGTGGAAGATGCGAAGCTTGTTATGGCGATGGAGTTAAAAAAATAGAGATGCACTTCCTACCAGATGTATATGTTCCGTGTGAAGTATGTCATGGTACAAGATACAACAGTGAAACACTAGAAATAAAATATAAAGGTAAAAATATAGCTGAAGTCTTAGATATGCGAGTAAGTGAAGCTTTAGAATTTTTTTCTAATATTCCTAAGATTAAAACAAAATTAGAAATGCTCATGGATGTAGGTCTTTCATATATAAAATTAGGTCAATCATCACCTACACTATCAGGTGGAGAAGCTGGAAGAATTAAACTAGCTAAAGAACTACAAAAAAAACCTACTGGTAAATCACTATTTATCTTAGATGAACCAACGACCGGTCTACATACAGATGATATAAAAAAATTACTTGTTATTTTAAATCGAATTGTCGATAATGGTGATACTGTCCTAGTTATTGAGCATAACTTAGATGTTATAAAGGTAGCAGATTACATCATCGATTTGGGTCCAGAAGGTGGAAATGCTGGTGGTGAAATAGTAGCATTAGGTACACCAGAAGAGATTATAAAAGTAAAAGAAAGCTATACAGGAGAGTTTTTAAAACCATTACTATAAAACTAAAATTTGCATATAATTAATTAGGTGATTTTATGAAACTATCGGAAATGCAAGATAAAGATGTTGTAAATATAAAGGATGGAAAAAAGATAGGCAATATAGCAGATGTAATAATCGATCAAAACGGGAACTTGCTTTCACTTGTTATTTTAAAAAGCAAGTTTGTTTTTTATACCAAAGACGAAATCAATATAAAATGGAATCAAATAAAAAAAATAGGTGAAGATGTTATTTTAGTTGATGCTAATACATAATTGTGATAAAATTATAGAAACAGTTGGAGAAAATATGGATGGAATTTTATTAATAGATAAAGAAAAAGATATGACTAGTCGTGATGTTGTAAATGAAGTATGTAAAATATTAAACACTAAAAAAATCGGTCATAATGGAACACTAGACCCTTTTGCAACAGGTGTTCTTGTTTTATGCGTGGGTAAATGTACTAAACTAGTTGAACTTATAACTTCTTACGATAAAATATATGAGGCTGAAATCATTTTAGGAGAAGAAACAGATACATTAGATATAACTGGTAATACTATCAAAACAAAAGAAACATTATTAAAAAAAAATGATATAGAAAAAGCTTTAAAAGATATGATAAAAACATATTATCAAGAAGTACCAATTTATTCAGCTATTAAAATAAATGGTAAAAAGTTATATGAATATGCAAGAAATAATGAAGATATTATTCTACCTAAAAAAGAGGTAACGATAAAGAATATAGAACTTATAAGTGATATAAAATATATAGATAAAAAAACAATATTTAAAATAAGATGTGAAGTATCAAAGGGAACATATATTAGAAGTTTAGCTCACGATTTGGCTTTAAAGATAGGTACAGTTGGAATGCTTAAAAATTTAAGAAGAATAAAGCAGGGAATATTTAAAATAGAAGATACTTATAAATTAGAAGATATTAAAAATGGTAATTATAAACTATTAAATAAGGAAATTATTTTTGATAATTACTATACAGAAGTAGTAAATAAAGATTTAGAGACTAAAATTAAAAATGGAAGCTTATTAGATAATATATATAAAAAAGACTATGTTCTATTTAAAAATAAAGATGGTTTACTACTTGCGTTATATAAAATATACGATAAAGATAAGACTAAATTAAAACCTTTTAAAATGTTGTAAAAATTATTTACAATGATAGATAAAGGTGGTAAAATAATCTTATGTTTTAAAAAACTTAGAAGTTAAAAATATAATAGGGTGGTGAGGTTTAATGGAAGATATATATGAATTATTATCAGATGAAATAAGTAGTATTTATCAGAAATTTGAAATATTGGATTTAGACCAAGATGAATATAAAAAAATAGTATTAGATATAATAGAGAATTTAACAGAAAATAACAAGATGATAACTTCCGATATATTAGGTAGGAAATTAAAAAAATATCTATCAGAAATAGTAAAACAACGACTATTTAATCAGGAATCAACTGCTACAATTTTAAATAACTATATAAATATTAAATTTGCTAAAGAATTAGATTATAAAACTGCTATCGAATACTTTAAAAAATTAAGTACTTTTCTAGAAACATATAAATATATGCCAAATCCTGATATAGTTTCAACTTTAATAGAAGAAAATGCTAAATTTGAAGAGATGCTTAAATTAGTATGCGAAAAAAATATGGAAACGATAAAAGAAGGAGATTATGAAAAAACTTTGAAAGATGCTCTTTTAATTTTATCTGTTGAAACATATTGTGATTTAGAAAATATTCCTATAGGTTCAAAATATACTGATGATATAGATTATATTGTTGACGATAAAAATTTAAAAATAGATGATTCAACTAAAATGTATTTAAAAGAGATAGGTAAAGTCCCTCTTCTTACAAAAGATGAAGAAGTAGAATTAGCCAAACGTATTGCAAACGGGGATAAAGAATCCAAAAAAAAATTTATAGAAGCTAACTTACGATTAGTAGTAAGCATAGCTAAAAAATTTGTAAATCGAGGTATGCTTTTTCTAGACCTTATTCAAGAAGGTAATTTAGGTTTGATAAAAGCTGTTGATAAGTTTGATGTAACTAAAGGATTTAAATTCTCAACCTATGCAGAATGGTGGATTAGACAAGCTATACAATATGCCATATATGGCCAAGCTAGAACTATACGTGTTCCTGCTTATATGGTAGAGAATATCAATAAACTAGCTCGTATTGAAAGGCAATTAACACAAAAGCTAGGCAGGGAACCAGATGAAGAAGAACTAGCAAAAGAGATGAAAGTGTCAGTAGAAAATATAAGAAAAATTCGTAAAGCTAATCTAACACCTATATCATTAGAAATGCCAGTTGATGAAGCTGGCGATTTATGTTTAGGTGACTATATCGACGATAAAAATGTTCTATCACTAGAAGATCAGATAATAACATCAAATTTTAAAAATGTATTGTATAGTTCTTTATCAATTTTGAATGAAAAAGAACAAAAGGTACTTAGACTTCGTTTTGGTCTAGATGATGGTAAAGCCAGAACCCTAGAAGAGATAGGACAAATCTTTGATGTAACAAAAGAGGCAATTAGACAGATAGAAGCTAGAGCATTAAGAAAATTAAGACATCCTAAAAATAGAAAGCCATTATTAGAATATGCAAATTTTCCATCCAAAGCTTCACGCAATATGAAAGCAATGCATAAAGTATATAGCGAACATGGGAATTATACAACTGTAACCGAATTACAAGAGGCCATAAAACAGAAAACACCTGCAAGTAGTTATAGCAAAAAAACAGAAAGATAAAATAAGTGAAAAATCAGAAAATAGTGATACAGTAAAAGGTCAAACTATAGATAAAAAACATGAGGATGAAACCCATGACGAAGGACAAGAAGATTATACTAATTTACTTGAATCAATGAAACAATATAATTTTAGACAAATGTTAAATACACTAACACCGAAAGAAGCTATAATCATCTTCTTACAACTAGGATTTATAGATAATAAATATTATAAAGTAGAAGAAATAAGTGAATTTTTAAATATATCAAATGAAGAAGTAATAAAGACAGCAAAAACATTTTTACAATTATATAAGAAAAATATCAATAAATATATAGATGAAGCACTAGAATGCATAGAAAATAGTGAAAAAGAATATTTTAAAAAATTTAATTAATAGTATTTAAAAGTGATAAAATGAAGAAGGAACAATAATCATGATAACATTAATTCATTTGCTGTTAGTGGAATTATCTATGAGAGATATATCTTGAAATATGTTAAAAAATCAACTAATTATATCAAAGTTTTAAAATAATGTAAAAAAAGTATAGAAAGTAGTGATTGATTTGAATGAAATAAATGAAGATAATAAGCATTATATAGATAGTAACATTAAAGAAAATGCTTCTGACTCTTTAGAGTTTTGCGATAAGTCATTAGCAAAAACGATAATTAAAAATGTTATTGAAGGTAAATATGATAAAGCTAGAAGGATAGTAAAAATACATAAAAATAATCAATCATTAGATTTTAAGAGTGCCTGTGCCATTTTAGAATGTGTAGAAAATAACTTTAATGCTGGTAGAAAATTATATACAGAATGTTTAGCCGATTCACAACTATATACAAAATCTATGTTATCACTTGCAAGATTAGATATTCAAACACATAATTATGATAAAGCTAGAGAAAAACTTATAAAAATAATAAGTGGAGATTATCTTAAAGAAGAAGCATTAATTGAACTAATAATATTAAATATATTTGAAAAAAAATATAAAGAAGCTAAAACTTTACTAAAGTATTTTTCAACTGATTTACAAATAAAAAAAAGAATAAAGAATAACTATCAATTTTTAAATATATACTTAAAGATATTACAAAATGAATTAAAACCATTAGAAACTAAATATAATTTAAATATGAGCTATATATGTAATAGATTGTTCAATAGTAGTGATAAATTACTATTAAATCATATAAATAAGCATTATGGTAAAACAAATGGTAAAGATAATGGATATTTTTTTGATAACATTGACTGTAAAAAACTACTTATAGACGCTAAAGAAAGAATACAAGATATGAATGGAAATCATTTCACAATTGCTGATACATATAAATATCGTCTAGAAGACCCAATAGGAATTATTGGTAATGAAGTAACTTATGATTTATGTGTTACTACTATAATAGGAACAAAGGATATTATAACTATGTATCCTGTAGCACTATCAGATGAATTTGATAAAGAAGGATTTACTTACAACAAAAAATAGAAAGGTGAATTTATGGGTAAATATATAACAAATAATAATTACATTCAAGGAGTAGACAATTTTAAAAAAGGAAATTATAAAATAGCTAAACATTTTTTTGAATTGGCTTTAAACGATCCAACTTGCCAACAAGCAGCCTTATATAATATTTTAAAAATACTTTTTAAAACCGGAAATTATAGAGATGCTAGAATAATATTAAATGGATATCAAGACAATCTAACAGCAGATTTACGATATTCATATGGTCTTCTTGAAAGCATAGAAAATAATTTTAAAGCAAGTATAAAATACTATGGTGATACTTTAATGGATGCTTATAATCAAAATAGAGTACTTTTATCATTAGCAAAATTAAAGGTTCAAATGGGGGACTATGATATAGCAAGGAAAATGTATGAAACATTAACCTTTAATGATAAATTTGAGCAACAAGCACTATTTGGTTTAGTTTGTTTAAATATTCTTGAAAAAGATTATCTAGAAGCATTAAAGAACTTAAAAAAGGTAAATTATCAATCTTTATCACCTGTTCAAAAAACAAATTTTGATCATATGACCATCTATGTTAATTACTTTTTAAACAAATTAGATCCTAGTGCTATTAAAAATCATCTAAAAGAACAATATATGATTGAAAGATTGTTTAATAAAGATGATGATTCCCTATTATTAAGTCATGTAAAAAGACATATAAAAGCAGATTATAATAGAACAACAGCATTATTTTTCCCAGACATTGATTTTACAAATTTACTTTTTATAGTAAGAAAAGAAATTGAAAAAATGAATGCTAACCACTTTGAACTAACAGATATGTATAGATTTAGATTAGATAACTTTATAGGAAATATTGGTTATAGAAAGACAAGTGATATATGTGTTACAACTATAATAGGAACAAAAGACATAATAACAATGTATCCTATATCACTATCAGATGAGTTTGATAAAGAAGGATTTCTATATAGTAAAGAATTAACAAAAAAAAGAGAAAGTAGGGGTAGTAATATATGATAACAAAAGAAAATTTAAATAAATTGTATGAATTAGTAGCAGATGATTTAGAATTGACAACTAAAGTTCTATTAGAATGTGGTTTTCATTCTTATGATATAAATATGTTAATAAAGGACAATCAAATAGATAGGGTAAAAAGAGGATGTTATAAGTTAAAATCAGCTTTACCACTTTATAATCGTTATAAAGAGCTTATTTCATGTAAACAATATGATATTGCTTTAAAATATTTAGATAAAGCCTATGAAATGGAACCAAGTAACATTCAAACATGTCTATCATTAATCCACTTTAACTTATATGAAAAAAATATAGAAAAGGCTGTTTGGGCTTGTCGTAAGTCATATAATTTAGGTAATGAAGAATATAGATGTGACTTAAACTTCTTTTTATACTTATTTGGCGTACTTACTAACTTCACCTTCTCTAACTTTTCTAATATAAATTCAATATTTAAGGAAAAAGTAAAAGAATTAGAAATAGAAGATATATTGGTTAGTAAACTATATAGCAACAGCGATTTATATAATAATATTAGAGTTTTAGCATTTGAAAAAAATTTTATATATGCTTATAAAGTAGTTGGAAAAATGAAAAAGGAAAATAAATATCCTAATACAGTTTCAAATTTAATTGTGGAAGAGCTATTATTTAATATTCAAAAAAGAATATCACAGCGAATATCTATATGTTTAAATCTTGTAAAAGAAAAAAAATATGAAGAAGCATTAGAAGTAATGGAAGAGAATGATTCAAAAAAAATATTAGATGTTTATGAACAAGATATTATATTTATATTAAAGGATATAATTAATATCAAAAAAAATAGGGTTATACCAAAGCAAGAATCTAGTAGAAGTAGAAATTTGCATGATATTATAAGAAATAGAAAATATAAAATAGCTTTACTAATAAAAACAAAAAAATTAGAAGAAAAAAATTTTAAAAGAAATACTAATGTTATATTAACTCTGCTTATAGAAATAAATAGATTAATAGAAGAGTTAGAACAAGAAAAAAGTCCTTTAAAATCAACTGATGAAGAATCTTCTAATATAAATAATAGTGAATCTACATTAGATAATGAAAGTAGAACCTGTCAATATATAATCCACTTTTTAAAAGAAAATGATTTAGATAAAGCACTAGTTATATTAAGAAACTATCTATATAGTTTAGGAAAAGCTAGATATGAATTTATAATAGTAAATTTAATAAAAGTAAGTCTTTTAGAAAATGATACAGAATTTAAAAGAGTCAAAGATAAAATTAATGAGATAATTAAAATCGATTATCAATTTAGTTTATATGAATATATAAATAACTTCTATAATGCCCTAGCTAATAACGAAATCAATATAGCAAAAGTATATTTAGATATTATTATTAATACTGAAAAAATAGATATTGAATGTGTTTTAACTAACTCATTAAAAGCAATATTAGAAAAAACAGCAAAACAAATAAAATATAGATTTAATTATAGTGTCGATAACACGATAAATACTTCATTAATAAAAGTTACAAAAATGCAATCTGATGGTGTAACAATCACCGACTTAGTTAAAGAAGATGAAAAATTAAGTCAAGATGAAGTCAATTTAGCATTTGAAGAAGAAGAGAACGATTTAGATAACAGTTATGGAGTAGATAATGTAGAAGAAATAATTATATCAGTATTTAATGGTAAAACATTTGATGAAGCATGTAATACGTTTAATTTAGATAGTAATAGCAAACTTAAAGTAGCCTTGATCTTTGCTAAACAGTGTTATTCATTAGAAGAATATGAACAAGGAGATGATTACTTAAAAATCGCTAAATCATATAGAAATAAAATAGAAGAAGAAAAAGTATTATTCGAAGAAATAACTAAAAATAAAACTTTCTATAAAAACCTAAGAAACTAGTAAGTACTAGTTTTTTGTCATATCTAAATAAGTACTTTGCCTATACAAACTGATAAAAATATCATAGCCTATCTATGAGGAGTGATAATATTGGAAGAATTTTTATTAAATACAAGTCCTATTTTTAAAGCCTTCTTAGCAACACTATTTACATGGAGTATAACAGCATTAGGAGCAGGGTTAGTATTCTTCTTCAAAAGTGTTAAAAAAAGTATAATGGATGCCATGTTAGGATTTTCAGCAGGGGTTATGATAGCAGCTTCATTTTGGTCACTTTTAGCACCAGCAATCGAAATGGCCAATAATCTTAATATGATAGCATTTTTAGTAGTATCAATAGGATTCCTATCTGGTGGACTACTTTTATTTATAGGCGATAAAATATTCAATTATTTTGATAAAAAATACTCAAAAAATAGAAAAACAAAAGATAAAAACAGCTTTAAACGATGCTTGATGCTCATCTTTTCAATAACGCTACATAATATACCCGAAGGATTGGCAGTTGGAGTGGCTTTTGGTTCTATAGCATATAATTTAGATGGGGCTACTTTAAGTACAGCTTGTTTAATAGCATTAGGTATAGGACTTCAAAACTTTCCAGAGGGAACAGCAGTTAGTGTACCACTTAGAAGAGAAGGCTTTTCAAGAAAAAAATCGTTTTTCTACGGACAATTAAGTGGTATAGTTGAACCAATATCAGGGGTTATAGGAGCCTTACTAGTACTTAAAGTACAATTATTATTACCATTTTTACTATCATTTGCAGCTGGAACAATGATATATGTAGTCGTTCAAGAATTAATACCAGAAAGCCAAACAAATAAAAGAAAAGATCTGATGGCATTATTTACATTAATAGGATTCTCCATCATGATGATTTTAGATGTTGCTTTTAATTAATCTAAATATCAATTATTATAATTAGGTGGTTTAAAATACTACTTTTTTCTTTTAAATAAATATATCAAAAACAAAATACATAATAATACCACTTATTAAAGTATGTAGTAACCTAGCTAATAAATAAGGTAGGTACTTAATATTATAATCACTTAAAATACTCATAACTTGCATATGGATACTTATACCACCAAACGATAAAATCATAACAACTAATATAGCTTTACTCTTTAAACTTATATTAATTAAACTAACATAATTTATACCTTGTGTCATTTCCATAAATATATTAATGAAATTTTTAATATAAATATTATCAATATGTAGATTAATAAGTGTAACAAAAATAAGACATATTGTAATAGTACCTAAAATTAGTAATAAAGTATCAATACTTTTCATAATAGCATTACTAATTAGTAAACCAAAATTGTTTTTTTTAGATAATATTTTCTTTAAATTTATACTATCTTCAATTAACATTGTAGCATTATAATTTCTAAAAATAAAGCCCAAAATAAAATTTACACTATAATGAATAATTAAAATAAGTAAAGCTATATTATAACTTTTTAAAACAGTAGCTACAAAACCTAAAATAAATAGGGGATTAGAAAAATGCGAAAAGAGGATTATTTTATTAGCTTCATCAGTATTAATCATACCATTATCAAGTAATTCCTTAGTGTATTTACTATTGCTGGGAAATCCCGATATCATACTCATAAATAAAATAAAAGAAGCATTACCACTTATTTTAAAAGTAAAATTCATAAACCTTTTTAAGTACTTATTAACAATATCAACAAAACCATAATTAATCAAAATATAAGATATAACAAAAAAAGGAAATAAAGATGGAAAAATATTCTTAATCCATATTTTAAAACTGTTACCAACCGTCTCTAAAACAATATTAGAATTAATAAGTATTAAAAAAATAAAAGTAGATAAAAAAATAAGTATAAGTACATTTATTAAAATTCTTTTCATAGTAAATTATATGTTAAAAATTGAAAAATAAAATAAAATAAGGTATAATTGAAATATAATTATTCATAAAATAAACTAGGAGAAAATATGAAAAAGATAAAGGATTTTATAAAAGATAACTATAGATGGTTGATAAGCTATTTTATTATATTTATCGTTTTAATAGCCCCTGTGCCATACTATATTGAAAGACCAGGAGGACTAATCGATGTAAGCGATAGGATTGTAATAGAAAACTCTAAAAAAATAGAAGGTTCATTTAATTTAGCTTACGTAACTACATCAAAAGCCAACGTATCGACTATGATTATATCACTGTTTATAAAAGATTGGGATTTAATAAAAAAAGAAGAAATAAAAGCTAGTAATGAGACAATTAAAGAAACAGAATATCGTAATCATATATTGCTTGAAGAAGCTAACGAAACAGCAATTTTTTTAGCATATCAAAAAGCTAACAAAAAAATTAGTATAAAAGATAGTAAATTCTATATAACATACATAGGTGATTTGGCCAAGACCGATTTAAAAATTTCCGATGAGATAGTTAGTATGAACGGAATTGATATTAAAGATAGAACTAATATTTTAAATATGGTAAAAGATATAAATTATGACGATTTAATCGATATTGAAGTCATAAATAATAATAAACACTACTTTAGAACAGCTAAATTACTAAATTATAACAACAATAAAACCTTAGGATTTTTAATAAGCATGATATGTGATTATGAAGTAGATCCAAGTATTAAATTGAATTTTAAAAATTCTGAATCAGGTCCATCAGGAGGACTTATGATGACACTTGCAATATATAATTATTTAATCGATGAAGATTTAACTAAAGGGCGTAATATAGCAGGTACAGGCACAATATCGCTTGATGGTAGTGTAGGAGTAATAGACGGTGTTAAATACAAGGTAATGGGAGCTCATAAAGAAAAAGCTGATATCTTCTTTGTACCAAGTGGTAATTACAAAGAAGCTATGGAAGTTAAAAAAGAAAAAAAATACGATATTAATATCGTAAAAGTTGATACTTTAGATGAAGCTATTGCTTATTTAAAAAACAATTAAAACTTTAATGAGTTTTAATTTTTGTATATATTAGTATCATATGTATGTTCTTTTTTATCTAAACTTAACAATTTATCTGTACTAATTAAAAAATATTTATAAAGTAATGTTTCAGTCGTTTTACCAGTAGATGAATCATAAACAATAGGATCATCCCATGTTAAATCTAAATGCTTATAACTTCCATCAACATATACATAGTTCCATATATGATTATCGCTTGATATTTTATATGATTTAATACCTAATTTTTCTAAAAAAATCTGCATATAATCTGTATATCCGCCACATATAGCTTTCCCATATAAAACAGGCCCTAGTGCCTTATCTGATGCATATTTATATACTATTAAACCACTCGAAAAGACAGTTTTTTCTTGTATTCTATCATAAGATGTATTATTAATTATATAATCATGGATTACCTTAATTTTATCTTTATCACTCATATTAGAAGTGATATTATTTTTTATCACAGAATTAACTTTATCTTCAATCGTTTTAATATCTTCTTCATTATAACGCTTATCTACTGTAACATCTACTTGTCCTAGTGAATTAGAAGATAAATATATCGTTTTATAAGAATTATAAGGATGAACAAAATTATTTATATTAGATAAAATATGCCCATTTTTTAATTTTTCAACATCTTCGATACAATTATCATATTCTTTATCACAATAAAAGGTAAAACTATTCCAACCATTATTTAATATAGTATAAAATATGTTTAATAAATCCTGATAGTTGTTAGGTCTAAAATCGGTTGTATTTTTTACATAATTAAAATCGTAATCTCTTCTATATTTATTAGCATCTTCTATTTTAATATCCTTGTTTTCAACATATAAGTTAATCAAATATTCTGTAATTGTTTCTTTATTTTGATAAACTTTGTAAAGAGCAACTAATATTATAAAAAATAGTAGTAACTTAATAATTTTTTTCATTCTATCACCATTTTAATTATATATTTTAAAAATAAAAATGTAAACAATTTTATGCCTACATTATATTTTTCTACATAGCATTTACTTTTTTAGTCAATCTTGATTTCATACGTGCTTTAAAGTTGTCAGTAACAACTTTACTGCTAGCAGCTTTATCAATTCTTACAATTGCCACTTTTAAAGCTTCTTTTGCAGTTTCTTTATCTTTAGATACTATAGCTTTTTCAACATTCTTAATAGCGGTTTTCATACTAGCTTTATAATAATTATTTACTAAACTTTTCTTTTCTTGTACTTTAATAGCTTTTTTAGCATTTTTAATATTTGCCATTTTCTCACCTCCAAGTCACATATAAGTATATTTTAACAAAAAAATAAGCATTTTGCAAGAATAAAGAATAAATATATGGTAAAAAATAGTAATGGTGATACTATGAAACATACAATTGATTTAAAAAAATATGAATTACGTACTGATTTAGTTGATGAAGTAGTTAATAATTATAAACTAGATGGTATAATTAAGGAGGAAGTAATAGATAATATTAAAATATCAACCACTTTAGTAGATGACAAAACTAGTAAAATTATTAATAAAAAAGAAGGAAATTATATTACTATCGAATTTGATGATGTAACTGACTACGATAATAAAGAAAAAATTAAAGAAATATTTAGCAATGAACTTAAAAAAATGTTAGACAAATTAAAAATAAACGATGATGCTTCATGTTTAATAATTGGTTTAGGTAATAGTAAATCAACACCAGATTCGCTAGGTCCAGAATCTATTAACAATATAATCGTAACTAACCATCTATTTGAAATAGAAAATATAAGTGGCTTTAGAAGAGTTTGTGCTATATCACCTGGAGTTACAGGAGTAACTGGTATTGAAACTAGTAGTTTAATAAAAAGTATAGTAGATTCTATTAAACCAGATTTTGTAATTGCAATTGATGCTTTAGCTAGTTCATCTATAAATAGAGTTAATAAGACTATTCAAATGAGTGATACAGGTATAGCCCCTGGTAGCGGTATTGGAAATAATCGAAAGGAAATCAGTTATAGTAGTTTAAAAATTCCTGTTATTGCAATAGGAGTACCAACAGTGGTGGATGCCGTTACCGTTGTAAGTGATACTTTAAAATTCATGTCAAAACACTATGCTTTTAATAAAGAATTTTTAAAAAGTCCTATGAGTAAATTAGCTTTTAATGTCAATTATTTAGATAAAGATGTAAAAATTAAAAAAGAAGATAAAGAAAATTTACTAGGATTAGTAGGTTCCTTAAACGAGGATGAAACAAAAGAACTTCTATTTGAAGTTCTAACACCTATCGGTTATAATTTAATGGTAACACCAAAAGAAGTGGATTTTATCATTACAAAATTAGCTGATATAATAGGTAATGGAATTAATAAAGCACTACATAAAAATGTTACTAATTTATAATTGCAATCATAGATGCTATGTAGCTGGCTAATACAGCTAGTAACATGATAGTACCTATGATTTTTTGAGTTTTATTTTGTTTCTTTTTCTTTTTCATTCTATCACCTAATTAATTATACAACATAATTAAAATAAATGGAATATTATTTTCTTTTTTTAATATCCTTAACTAGGGTGATAACGTGAAAGAAATAATAAATGGACTAAAATTTAAACTAAAAAGAAATAAGAAAAAACTTTATTTTTTATTAGGACTAGCTTTAATAGGATTCATATCTGGTTCAATATTTATAACTTTTTTATCAAAAACAGATGAAGCATTAGTAAAGGAATACATTGAAACGTTTATTAAAAATATCGATGATAATAAGCTAAATTATATAGAAGCCTTAAAAAACTCTTTAAAATCTAATTTATTATATGTAGTATTTATATGGATACTAGGTATATCAATTATTGGACTTCCAATTAATATATTTATCTTTTTTTCTAAAAATTTTATGCTAGGTTTTAGTTTATCAGCCTTCTTTTTAACGTATAAGATAAAAGGTATTTTTCTAGTAATTATATACTTAATACCACAAATATTAAATATATTCATACTTATTATTTTAATGCTTTTTGCAGTAAATTTTTCACTTAGACTATGCAATTCAATTTTTAAAAGAGAAACACTTGATTTTAAAGTATTATTTAACAATTATCTAGGAATACTAATTTTAGTAATTACTTTATTATTATTAACTTCTTTAATCGAAGTATTTGTAGTTCCTTTTGTTATAGATAAAATACTATTTATTATGTAACTAAAGTATTTAAAAGATAGAAAATACATGGTATAATTAATTAGAAATATTTGTAAAAGAAGTGATAAAATGGAAAAAGTAATTATAGGTATTAGTGGGGGAGTAGATAGTAGTGTGGCCGCATATTTACTAAAAGAACAGGGTTATTTAGTTGAAGGTTTATTTATGAGAAATTGGGATGCTAATTTGAATAATGATATACTAGGTAATCCTACATTAAATAGCAATATATGTCCGCAAGAACAAGATTATAATGATGCTTTAAAAGTATGTGAAAAATTGGGTATTAAACTACATAGAATTGACTTCATTAAAGAGTATTGGGATTATGTCTTTACTTATTTTTTAGATGAATTAAAAAAAGGAAGAACACCAAATCCTGATATCATGTGTA
>CAYTKH010000013.1:0-19533 GCA_964438315.1 uncultured Muribaculaceae bacterium
AACCTACTAACATTAATATAGAAGGATTACCTTTTGTATATAATTCCTCTTTATTACCACCTAATAGATCTACTAATTCATCCTTTACTATTTTTACAAATACTTCACCAGGTTTTAACGATTTTGCTACTTCTTCACCTAGTGCTTTTTCTTTTACATTATTTATAAATTCTTTTACAACTTGATAGTTAACATCAGCTTCTAGTAAAGCTAGACGTATCTCTCTTGTCATTTCACTAATATTTTCTTCTGTTATTTTTCCATAACCTCTTATTTTATCTACTACTGATTGTAATCTATCCTAAACTTTCAAACATATTTATCACCTATTTAATTTTATCACATATAGAAAAAGAAATAAACTTTTTAGTTTATTTCGTCATTAAATTTATCAAATTCGACCTTTTTTTCATTACCTTCTTCATCGTTGAATTTATCAATATTGATTGTAAAATCACTTACTAATTCGTTGAATTTTAAAAGATTATTAGAAAGTTCATTTTTATCTGCTTCATATTTAATACGATCTAGTTCTAGTTGTCTTTTTTCTTCTTCTAACAACTCTCTTTGTACTATAAGATCGTGTTCTTTATTATCTAGCTCACTACGTTTTTCATCGATAAATCTCTTTTGTTTGGCTTTTATAAGACGTATCTGATCTACTTCGTTTTTCTTATATTCTTCAAAATCTTGTTTAGTTTTTTCAAAATCGTTTTGAGCTTTTTTTAATCTTTCTAGTTGTTTTTCTATTTCCTCTTTTTTTAGTTTTAATTTACTATATACTTCTTCCTTATAAGCTTTAATTTTATTGTAGTCAGCTTGTTTTTTAGCCTCTTGCTCTTGTTTTAAACGATCTAACTCCTGTATTTTCTCATCGATTTTTCTTTTTACATCGTTATTTTTACTAAAAATATTTTTAGCTTCCATAACTGTATTACTAGCGATAGCAAACATTGTATCTATATCAGTTGAAGAAGTTCCGTCTATAGTACTTGAAAATTCTTGTTTTAATTCTTTAATTGGTTCATCTTTAGATTTTGTTTCTTCTTCATAATCGTTTTGTTCTAAATCTTTATCATCATCATCTATTTCTTTTTCAACGATATCTTCTTCGCTATCTTTTGTTTCTGCTGGATTTTCTTTCTCTTCTATATCTTCCATTTCTTCAGATTCTTCTAAATCTTCATGTTCTATAAAATCATCTGATTCAGGTATCTTCTCATACATTTCATCAAATCCGCTGTTACTTTCATCAGATACATCTTCACCATATAGACTAGCTACATTTGATAAATCTAGTGTTTGATTAAAAATATCATCATTGTTATCTATACTCTTTATATCAATTGGATCAGTTTGTAATAAGTCAAAACTGGATTTTTTAGTTTCCTTCAATTCTTTCTTTTTAGGAGTTATATTAATTTTTTTCAAATTAATAACCTCTAATCTTTATCCCCAGGTAATTGTTGGAAACCAGAATTGAATTGAGAAACTAATTCTTTGAAACGAGCACAACTTTGTGATAAGTTTTTGCTTTCTAGTTCTAATTTCTTTTCTTCTAGTTCTTTTGTTTTAGCAAACTGTTCTTTTTGAGCTTGTAATTCTTTTTGACCTTGTTTAATTCTTTCTAAAGCAATTTCTTTTTCTTTGGCGAATTGATCTTTTTCAGTATTTAAGTTGGCACGATCAGTACGAATCTTTTCCTCTTCAATTTCACGTGACTTTTCAAACTGAGATTTTTCATTATCCAATTTTTCATTAGCGATTTTAAGTTTTTCTTCCTCTAGTTTTAGTTCAGCTCTTGTAGCTTCACAATCATTATTAAATTGTTCTTCTTCGTTTTGTAATCTTATATGTTGATTTTTAATATATTCGTTACATTGAGCTTTTTCTAATTCGATACTTTCTTTTTGAGTTGCAACATATTTATCGAATTCTTCCCTATCTTTTTCTAACTTGTTTTGCATTTCAATCAAGTTAGCTTCGTTTACATTAACATTCTTCTTTTGTTCAATTAAATCAGAAATAAAGTTATTAGCTCCATTGACATCATTATATAAACTGTCGAATAGAACATCGAAGTTAGATAAAACGTAACTATCATCTAGTGGTTTTTGTTCATCGTCATTTTGAACCATCTCATCATTTTGTATCATCATGTCAATATCTTCAGTACTCAAATCGTCATTTATTAAAGTTGGATTATCATTAACGTTTTCTAAATTAAATTGCTCATTTTCTGAGGATACAGGTTGAACATCAGTAAAATCCATTTGTGTCATATTGTCATTTAAAGCAACACCTTGTCCAACTGTTTGTACTACTCCACTATTTTCAGAATCGTCTTCAGGATTATAGTAAAAGTCATCAGCATCATCAACACTATTAAAGTCATTGACACCATTCATTACAATATTTCCTTCTGGTAAAATTTGTTCTGTATTTTCCATAATTAAAACATCTCCCTTTTATTCTTTTTTCATAAAAATAGTAGCTTCCTACTATTCATATTAACTAGATTATAACACAGTTTTTGTAAAAAACAAACATTATTTTATTTTTTTTTATATTTTTTTTGATTTTTTTATTTATTTTACATTTTCTCTATCTATTATACTATTTATTTTTTCTTTTATTCCTTATTTTAAAAATTAATTATTATATTCATGTTTTATTTATTTAAAATAACAACATCTTTTTTATCGTACTCTAGATTTATTAAATTAAGTTTATATAATGGTAGATAAGCCATTAAAAAATTATCAAACGTATCTGTATTACCTACGGATATAGAAAATTCATTATAACAATTACTGTCATAGCATGCATTACCTAAAAGCATATGTCTTTTATTATTTATATAAATGCCACTTACGATTTCATATTCTTCAAGTCCTTCTATTTTTGAACCATAGTGTTTGATATTAAATTTATCTAGTACTCTTACTAATTTAGCATTAGTAACAGTTGCAATTCTAAGTACATAATTATAATATTCTAAATCACTAGCATTAACTGGTTCATTTAATTCTTTTTTTACAAATTTTTCAGTAAAATGGCATGATAGGTTATTATCTTTTAAATCACATGTATATAATTTTCCGTAATCGCTATCTTTTTTATATGTATCTAGTAATTTTTGATTATAAGTCTTTTTTGATTCTTGATTTTTTATATTGTCATTATCGAGTACTTTAGATACTATTTTCTTTTCTTCTTCATTAGTTATTTTTTTATATTTTACGTATGATAGTTTTTTTACAATTTTTTCTAATTCAGTATTTGTTGATGATACTTTAACTCCATCTTTAGTATCAATACCTTCTTCTTTAGCTTTATTATATAATATTTCTATAACTTTATTTAATTCTTTATTTATTATATCTATAGAGTTATATATTTTAATGCAATCATCATTTATACATCCTTTTTTAATTACCTTATTATTTTTAACTTCAAGTGCTACACTAGGATTTATTTCGACGATAGCTATATTTACTTCCTCTTTTTTAACGTTTTCTATTTTTGATAGTAGTTTTCTTGTTTTATAATTACTTATTTTTACATACATTAAATATGATACTACTAATACTAGCACGACTGCTAATACTATTAGTAGCATTTTTCTTATTATCTTTTTATTTCTCTTGAATGTTATTACAGTTACTTCTGAATCATTATTGTAATCTTTGGGATATAGATATTTTATTTTTTTACCTAGATTTTGTTTTAGTGATTTGAAATTACTTTTATAAACAGTGTTGATGATTCTTTTTTTCTTTTTACCAGTCTTATTATTTACGATAATAACTTTTTCATTTGGTGTTATATCTTTTAATTTCTCATTATCTATATAGATAACTTTCTTATGTTTTTTTACTTTTTTAAATATTTCTTGATCTAAATTTAATGTTTTTAAACCGTTCATTTTACTCCTACTTTCTAATTTAATATTATTTACATATTTATTTTAATAGATTATCAAAACTTTTTGGATACTCCACACCAAATATCATCAATTTATTTGTTAAGGGGTTTATTATCTTTAATTTATTTGCGTGAAGTGCAAGTCTTTTTATAGTATTTGATTTAGAACCGTATTTTTTATCTCCTACTATAGGATGATTTATCGCTTGCATTGTAGCTCTTATTTGGTTTTTTCTACCTGTTTTAATGTTTATATCTAATAATGTATAATTTTTATTTTCTTTTATTACTTTATATTCTGTTATGGCTTTTTTACCACATTTAGATACATATACATAACCTTGTTTATTTTCTTCTAGATAGTTTACTATTGTATCTTGTTTTTTTTCTAATATACCTTCTACAACTGCTTTATATTCTCTTTTCTTTACTATTTTACTCCAGTTATCTTGATATATTTTTTGTACTTCTTTTGTTTTAGCGAACATAATTACTCCTGAAGTAGCTTTATCTAATCTATGTATTATAAATACTTTACTATTTTTATTTTTATCTTTTAAATACTCACTTACCATATGATAAAGTGTTTTTTCTTTTTGTTCTTCTGTTGATACTGATAGTGTATTTTCTTTTTTATTAACAACTATAATAAATTTATCTTCATATATGATTTCCAAGTCATCTATTTTATTTTTTATTTCTATTATATCTTCTATATTTAGTTTGTAATCAAATTTTGTTATGATTTTATTATTTATATATACTTGCCTATTTTTCAATAAATTTTTAATGGTATTTTTTGATTTGTTTACGTTTTTATATAGAAAATTTAATAAAGTATCTTCTTTTAACACTTTATATTTCATTTAATTATAAAGTTTCCTTTCTTTTTTTATATTCTTTGTATTCACTCATATTAGTTATTTTTCTTATTTTTAATTGTTTATATAAAATATTTTGTAGATATGTTATATCTTTTTTAGTTAACATATTATGTTTCAAAAATAGACTATATTTTTTATCTAGATAGCTTATACTTGCTATTACATGCCACATTTTAAAAGAGCTTGCATTTTTAAGTAGTGATGTAGCTAGTGCAAACCTTACTACTCTTGCCATTTGTTCATAGTAACTTCTTTCTATTTTTTTCTTTTGGAATAGTTCATATGTTATATCAAAAAACTTATATAAATCTTCGTCTTTTATTTTATATTCTGGTATGTCATATGCTAAGTAGTAATATATTATTTCCTGTTTAATTTTTTCAATCGTCGTTTGTTTATCTAGATTTAATAATGTTTCTAATTCATTTAAATTGAATAACATTTGTGTCATTATGTCATTTTTATCTAGCAAAGTAAAATCATTTAAAAGGTAATTATCTAATAAATCGTCACTAAAATAATCTTTATGGCTATCGATATCACCTTTTATATAACTTATGATATCTTCCTTAAGTTGAATAAATTTGATTTCTTCATCTAAACTCTTTAATTGGATTTTAAAATTTTGCATTTTTCCCCCTATAATTTTATATTATTATCATCTAGTATTTTCTTTATTTCATCTAGTATGGTATTAACTTTTTTTAGATAATGTTCTTTACCTGCTTTTTCTAAATCTGTTATACATGTTTTTTCTTCTAATTTATCATTTATAACCAAACAATTGAATTTTGATAGTGAATCTTCTATTAAAACTAGAGCTAAATCTGTACCAGCATATGTAACGATTATGTTTTCATTTACTTTCGATGTTTGATATATTAAACGATTATATTTTAAAGTTATTTTAATATTGTATCCTTCTTCTTGCTTTTCACATATATTTTTTTTACAGGTAAAATTTTCTTTTTTTAGATAAGTACGATATTTATAGTTACTATTACTTCTATATATGTTTACTATCAAAAACATTATAAGTAATGCCACTATTGAAATAGTTATGATAATTTGCTTTTTTTGATTAATTATTGTTAATATTCTTGTTATTTTTTCTTTATTTTTCAACTTTTTATTATTTTTATTAAAGTTAAAACCACATTTTTTACAGAATACAGCATCAAAATCATTTCTGCTACCACATTTATCGCAATACATATAACTCACCTTCTAAATAATGTTACAAATTAATATTATCAATTTTGGGAAAAAAATTATTACTCCTATAACAGCTGATATGATAGCTAGAACTAATACTGCCCCTGCTGCTGTATCTTTAGCTATTTTGGCTTTTTCATCATATTTATCTGTTATTAAATCAACTGTTGCCTCTAAAGCTGTATTTATTAGTTCACTTGATATTACTAAGCCATATAAGATAATACATATTATCCATTCAATTTTAGTTATTTTTAGAACAATTCCAAATGTTGTCACTAATATTACGAATAAAAAATGTATTTTCATATTTTTTTCTTCTTTTAGACCTATTATTATTCCATTTATAGCATATTTAAAACTTTTTATTAAACTCTTTGTTTTATACTTCATTTTTTCTCTCCATAACCAATATATCTATCTGATATGAATATAAATATTATTAACCATGCAACGGCTAATAAATAACCTGCTAATATGTCACTTGCATAATGTACTCCTAGATATATCCTACTAAGTCCTACTAAAATTATTATAAGTAAAAGTGCTAGACAGGTAATAAATCTTGTACTGTTTTTTTTAATTTTTTTATAGGCTAAATAAAATAAAAAACCATATAATGATATACTAGCCATTGCATGACCGCTAGGAAAACTATAACCTCCCTCTTCAATAAGTGTAAGTATACTAGGTCTACTTCTTGAAAAGATGATTTTAAATATAACATTTATTAGTTCTGTTGAAACAACATTTAACACAATCAAAATACCATATTTTCTTTGAAATATAACAATTAAAATGATTACTATTACAATTGTAAAAACATTACATAATTTGGTAATTAGTTTAACATACTTAGTTGTCGTAGGATTAATATATTTTTTAATAGCATCATATACCATATCATCTAAGAGATTTAGTTGTTCTTTGCATAGTAAACTTACTAACACTATAAATAATATAATTGCTGATATAAGAATAAGCCATTTTATATCTATTTCTATCTTCTTTTTCATAATTCAATTATAACAAATTTATTAAAATATTTCAAACAAAAAGTAATTATTTTGCTTCAATTACTTTAATTACCTCTTCTTTAAATTCTGTTTTTTCTCTTAAAACTTTTTTAAATTTTATTTTTAATACAATTATTTCAATAATATCTATAATAGCATATATTATTATAATTAAACCTAATGTTTTTGCTAATATGTCTATAGCTTTAAAAGAATTAATTACAAAGAATATCCCTATCAATAATGTTATGATTGAAAAAATCATAGAAATTATCCATTCATTTACATTATTATCTCTAAGTGTTAAAGAGTATTCTATTTTAGATACACTATTGATAATCAATATCACTCCAATTATAACCGCTATAATAGTTTCTAGTAGTGATTTATTTGCTATTAAAAAAACACCTGAAGATAATAGTAAAATACCTGCTAAAAATTCAGTAGCTTTGAAATAATCTCTATTTCCTTTGAAATAGTTTACTAATGGTATTACACCTGCTACTATTAAAAATATTCCTATTATAATCGATATTGTTTCTAAGACTTCTCCTTGCAATGTATATAGTATCATTCCTAAAATGAGATATATTACCGCTCCTAAAATATCAATTCTAAATATACTTTTTATTATTTCTTTCATTTTTACCTCCAATATTACATTATCTATTAAATATAAATATAAAGCGATCTTTATTTTGCATATCTTTTTCTACTTTGTATGTTGCATTAGGTAGATATTTTTTTATTAATAAGGTTATATCTAACGCTTGGTTTTCTCCTATCTCAAATGCTATTAGACTTCTTTTATTTAAATACGATGATGCCTTTTTTAATATTTCTTTATAATAGTATAGTCCATTATCTTTAGCAAATAAAGCAAGATGTGGTTCGTTTTTTACGACGATATCCATTATATCATCTTCTTTTGTCAAATATGGTGGATTAGATATTATAACATCGTATTTTTGGTTTAATGGTTCTAACATATTACCAAGATAAAATTTAATATCTAAATTTAAAGCGTTACCACGTGCTACGTCTAAAGCTTCCTTTGATATATCTACTGCATCTACTAAAGAATTTTTAAGTAACTTTTTTAAAGTTACTGCTATACATCCACTACCAGTTGCTAAATCTACTATTTTAACATCTTTATCAAAATAATCTATTATATAGTTATATGTTTTCATTACTAATTCTTCTGTTTCAAATCTAGGTATTAAAACATTTTTATCGATGTTTATAATATTGCCACAAAAATCAACATTTCCAACGATGTATTGAACGGGTTCACCTTTTTCTAATCTTTCTATAGCTTCATTTAACGGTCCTTGATAATACCTTTTTAAGTAGTTAATATCTTTAATCTTTGTTTTTTTATTTTCCGTTTCTATATTTACTCACCTTTTAATTTTCTATTTTGATCTTCTATAATAAGTGTTTCGATTATTTCTTCCATTGCCCCTTCCATAACACGGTCTAGTTGTTTTAAGGTAAATGAAATACGATGATCAGTTACTCTGTTTTGTGGATAATTATAAGTCCTTATCTTTTCAGAACGGTCTCCTGTTCCTATTTTACTCTTTCTTTCAGCTCCTAATTCTTTTTCTCTTTCTTGTTCTTTTAAATCGTACAATCTTGTTTTTAAAATTTTAATGGCTTTTTCTTTATTTTTAATCTGTGACCTTTCTGTTTGAGAATAAACAACTATTCCTGTGGGTATATGGGTTAATCTTACTGCTGAGTCTGTTGTATTAACACCTTGTCCACCACAACCACTACTACGTGTAATATCAATTCTAACTTCATTCATATCTAGTTCAAAATCCAGCTCTTCTGCTTCTGGCATTACCAAAACAGTTGCCGTTGATGTATGTACTCTACCTTGAGTTTCAGTAGCAGGTACCCTTTGTACTCTATGTGCCCCACTTTCATATTTCATTTTTGAATAGACATTATCTCCTTTAATCATAAATTCTATTTGAGAATATCCTCCAGCTTCACCTGGTTCTTCATTATATACTTCAATTATCCACCCTTGTTTTTCAGCATATTTTGTATACATACGATATAAATCACCCGCAAAGATATTAGCTTCATCTCCGCCAGCAGCTCCTCTAATTTCAACGACGACATTTTTTAAATCATTAGGGTCTTTAGGTAGCAGTAATATTTCTAATTCTTTTTCTAATTGTGCTTTTTGCAGTTTTAAGTTTTCTAATTCTTCTTTAGCAATATCGCTCATTTCAGGATCTTTTAATAGTTCTGTTGTTCCAATAATATCATTTTCAAGTTTTTTATATGTTTGATATGCCTCATAAGCTTCTTTTAAACTGGCTTGTTCTTTAGTTAGTCTTAGTGTTTCTTTAACGTTAGATATTATATCGGGTTTCATCAGTTCTTCTGTTAAGTTGTTGTATTTTTCTTCAATACTATTCAATCTTTCTATCATAAGATCAAACTCCTCCTTTTTAATTATACTATATTAAACACAATTAGTGAACTTTAATTACACTAATTATATCATCTATCTGTTCGATTATTTTTTCTTTATCACTTATGTTTTCTAAATCAGTATCTTTCTTTATATCCTCTAGCTTTTTTACTTCTTGCTCTATTTTTTTAAACATATCTTCTATTTCTTCCATAACCATCACCCAATTATATTATAACAATTTTTTTAAAAAAATAAAAGCCAATTAAGGCTTTTATTAACAATATCTTTTAGTTTGTATCCTTCTAATTGAGGAACCAATACTTCTACCTAAATCAGTAAGGTAAGTGAAGGCTTGTCTAACAGCATTTATTAAAGTAGCTGTTATTTTAAAACCACCTTTGATATTCAATAGTTTTTTATCATCTATAATCATCTTCTTTTACCTTTTAAACTACAAGCTTTAGGATGAACGTATCCATCGATTATTCCGGCAATAAAGCTTACTACTACTGTTACTATACCGAATATAGCTTTAAAGTTAGCTCCACCATTGACACTTAATAGTTGTTCATTTGTTAAATTCATAGTTTTCTCCTTTCTATCATATTTTTAAATTTTTATCTTTTAGATAAATAACCAAAAGAATTTGTATAAAAATTTTAAAAATCTCATTTTTTTCTCCTTTCTATTATATAGTTTTTTAATTTTTTAAATAAATACAAGAACTAGTCTTAAAATCATTCTTAACCATTTCATAGTTTATTCCTCCTTCTTTAAATTTTCTACTAAAGAACCATTTTCTATTTTGATAACACGATTAAATAAATCCATATTGCTTACCCTATGTGATACATATATTAAAGTTAAATCTTTTATATGGATTAATTCTTTTAAAAGTATTCTTTCCATGTCTACATCTACTTGATTCAATGATTCATCGATAATTAAAAATTTTTGATTATTAAGTAATGCTCTACATAATACAATTCTTTGTTTTTCACCACCTGATAAATTAAATCCATTTTCTTCAATTAAATCATTTAAACCTAATATTTTATCTAATTTAAATTGTTTATAAATTTTTTCTATTTCATTAATATTGATATTACGTCCTAATCTCAAGTTATTTAATAAAGTATCTGTAAATAAAATTTCATTTTGTGATATATATGTAATAGGAATACTTTTTAATTCATTAATTTCAATGTCATTAATAAATACCTGATTTTTTGATTCGTAATAGTTTTTGATGATTTTTAAAAGACTTGATTTACCACCACCTGATGAACCTATCATCATTATTTTTTCATTCTTATTAATTGTTAGATTAATATTACTTAGTGTCTTTTGATAGTCATTATATGAATAATCTAGATTTTTTATATTAATATTATCGATATTCTTAATTTCAATTTTTCCACTATTTTTTTTAGCATAATTTACCTCTAATATTCTTCTTATAGTATTTAAAGTTTCAGTAATATCAAGATTTAAATCGATGATACTTCTAATAGGGTTTAGAAAATATGTTAATATATTCATAACTGTAAATATAGCACCTATTTCTAAAACTTCATTACTTACAAGTGTTATACCAATATATAAGACAATTATCATTCCTATAGAATTTATTAATTCTTTTAATATATATTGTTCATTTTCTTTTTTATCCAGCTTGATATTAGAATCTACATAACCTTTATATAGCTTGTCCATTTTATTAATAAAGTTATCATCCAGATTAAGACCTTTAATTACTTCTATACCATCGATACTTTCAATTAAATAATTATTCAAATATTCTTTTTTTTCTTTTATTGATGATATTTTTTCTTTAAATACTTTATTATATATTAGTGTTATAATTAGATAAAATGCTAATATTATAATAGAGATAATAAACATTAATTGATTTACTTGATATAGCATAATACTTGATAATATAACTAGTATACCATCGATAAAAACAGTAATTATAACTCTATTTATAGTATCTTTCACATTTTCTATATCATTTAATCTAGTCAGTACTTCCCCTGTTGTACGGTTCTTAAAGTATGTATAAGGAAGTGTTAAAATATTTTTATAAATATCTAAACTAAGTTTATAATTCATTCTTCCATTTAGTTTAATTAAAATACTATTTTTTATGTATTCTAATAATAAATATGTTAAATTTAAGAATAAGAAGTAAAAAAGAAATTTATGCATATTTTTTGTATTATTTAATAGAATTTGAACATAGTAGGATGATATTAAAGCTAGAAATGTTGTTAAAAGAGATATCAGTAATATTTTAATAATACTTTTCTTTTCTCTTTTAATTATTCCTAAGATAAATTTAAAAACAGAATAATCTTTTAAAATAGGAATTTTTTTGACTGGTACTGCTGTTATAATAATATCATTGTATATTTTATTGAAATTTTCAAACGACATTTTCATAATTTTTTTAGCTGGGTCAGCTATTAAAACTTCTTGCTTTTCTTTATCTATTTCATAAATTACAACGTAATGATTATATGTACTATCAATAGTTACATGAGCGATAACTGGCAGGTTATCTATCTTATGTAATGGTACTTTTAAACCATTGGCTTTAAAACCTAGTTTATTTAAAGTTTTAACTAAGTGATATGCAGTGACACCTGTTTTATCTGTTTTAGTCATATCCCTTAATTGTTCGGTTCCTACGTACCCTTTATAGTATCTTATAATCATCTTTAAACATGTAACACCACAGTCCTTAATACCATCTTGTTTTTCGTATGGATATTTTTTAATATTTTCACCTCCTCACTTAAAACATACGATAAAACTTTTCAATTTACTTTTTTTTTGATGAAATTTTTTAAAAAATTGATAAATTCGACAAAATATATCAAAAAATGACAAAATCAAAAAAAAAAAGAAACTTTTTTAGTTTCCCTAAATTACTCATTTTATGTAATTTTTTAACTCTCCTATTTTAAAAAGAATCCTTGATGAGTCTATTTTATAGATTTCTTCTGCTAGGTAACTATCACATAATAAATTATTTATATTATCTTTTTTTATCAATTGCTGTGTTTTAGTTGTGGTAATCAGTTTCCCATTAAGTTCATCATCTATAATAACAAATATGTGATTATCATTAGACATTTTTTTATCTTTTTTAACAAAAACGATATCACCCTTACTATAACCTGGACAAACAAACGATGTGTCATAAATAAAATAATCAATATTCCCTTTATGCTTTTCTTTTGCAACATTAAAATCTATAAAAGCCTCTTTAAAATTTTTCATTGTTTTCTCCTAATCTTTTTTATTTATTCGGAGTTTACTACTTAATAAATCAATTATAAAATATAGGATTATAACATATGTAATATTTAAAACAAGTGAAGATGTAATACTATTTAATAATATTTTAAAATCAAAACTTAAATAACCAATTATATTAAATATCAAATAAGTGATTACACGATAAATGATAACCATAATTATGGAAATAATAATACTATTAAATAAATTACTTGTTATTAAAGTGTTTATCTTATAGATTACAATAGCTAGAATAACGTATATGAATGCATTTAAAAGTAACATATTAGTATAAGTAATATCTATAAACAAACCTATTATAAAAGCAAATATATAGAATTTTTTTAAATCATTATAAAGGTAAGGAAAAACAATAATTAACAACATTACTGTAAAACAATTATTAAATAGTGTTGTATCAGTTGGTATAAAAGTAGTTATTAAACCTTCTAAAATCAGCGATATAAATGATACTATACAAATAAAAATCATTTTATAGCTTCTTTCTTAAGTATTGTTACATAACCAAATCCCGAAAATTTTTGCATACTTTTTACTTCGACTGTTCTTGCTAAATCGAAATTATCCTTGCTTGTACTAACTACTTTTCCTACTAATATACCACTAGGAAAAGAATTGCCTAATCCCGATGTAGTAACTAAACTATCTGCTGGTATTTCAGTATTTTCGCTTATACCTTCTATAATAAAAACATTTTTCTTTTCATTGTATCCAACTAATAGACCGTAAACATAATCATCATCACTTACTTTAATTTTAACAGATATTTTATCATTTGCATCCTGACTTGTTATCAATTTAACTGTACTATTGAAATTACTTGTACTTATAATCTTACCAATCAAGCCACTTTTAGTAATTACGGCCATACCAGTATCAATACCATTTTTGCTACCTTTATCAATAATTAAATTATTATTAAAATAACCAACATTACGACTTATTACTGTAGCATTTAAGTAAGAATTTTCTGATAGAGTACTATTTAAATCCACTAATTCTTTTAGTTCTTTTATCTCTTTATTAGCTTCATCGTATTTAGCTTGTAAGCTGTCGACATACGAAGCTTTATCCTTTAATTGTTTTAGTTCCTGATCAGTCATTTTGTTAGAAATAGCGGTTATAGGAGTTCTTATAATTCTTACAAATGCTAAACTTGTATCTTTGATTACTTTTTCAAAGTAAGTTAATTTTCTATCCTCTTTATTTAATATATGGGTTATACCCATAATAAATAGAATAAAAATTGAAAATATAGCTACTATTTGCCTATAATCTATTTGTTTTTTCTTATACATACTATCACCTTTTAATTATTATAATACATTATTTTTTTTTTATCTACTATATATTGTTGTTTTCATAAAAACTATAGTATTTATCCCTTCCTATGATAATATGGTCATCTATTTTAATACCTAACATATTACCAATATTTACAAGTTCACTAGTCATTTTTATATCCATATTACTTGGTAGTATTTCCCCGGTCGGATGATTATGAACACATATAATTGATACCGCTCCTACTAGATATGCTTCTTTAAACACTTCTCTTGGGTGAATCATACTGTAGTTTAGAGTACCTATAAATAGTAGTTTACTTTCAACTACTTTCTTATTACTATTTAAATATAAACAGTAGAAACATTCTTGCATTTTATCTTTCATGATATTTTTAAAATATTCAAATACTAACTCAGCATTGTTTATCTTTTTATTATATATTGTATTTAAATTGCTATCTACTCTCTTAGATAATTCAAGTGCTGCTAATATTGTTGCGGCTTTTACATTACCAATTCCATCGATTTTAATTAGATTATTAAATGTTATACTTTTTAAACCATGAATGCCATTTATTTTACTCAATATGTAGATTGAAAGTTCTTTAGATGACATTTTCTTACTTCCTGTTTTAAGTAGTATAGCTAGTAACTCCTCATTTGTTAAATTGTCTACACCACTATTAATCAACCTTTCTATCGGTCTTTCTAAAACAGGTATATCTTTTATTTTAACCACCTATAACGAGTTCCTTATATTTATCTATAATTTGATCGTTTATAAGTTTTATCGTAGCTTCATCACTAGTTTCTTTTAAAAGTAGGTCATATTTTTCTAATATATTATTAAATTTTTCATTCGCTAATACTTTTTCTTTTAATGTTATATCGTACTTCTTATTTTTGAAATAGTTTTTTAACTTTTCAAAATTTTCTTTGTCGGTTGTAAGTGCTATATAAGCATAGTATATTCCATCATTTTCTTCGACGATGTATCTACTAGATGATATATTAGCTTCTTCCATTTCTTTTTTGGAAGTATAACTACCTATTTGTAAAAAATAAACCATATTTGAGCTAGAAGCTTTTAAGATATCGTACTGTTTAAACATAAAATTACTCATCATAAATCCAATTACAATACATGATGTTACTGATAAAATCGATTTTATATTCATTTCTCATCACCAATTTCATTATAATTGATTAATACCGCAAAAAATGTCGAAAAAAGGCATATAAATTAATATATGTCGTTTTTTAATATAATTATTCTCTTTTTAGTATGATTTGGCGAAATAGACATTATATTTTGCTTCATTACCACAGTAAATACATTTACCTACTGTTTGTTCTTTTATACATCTTGTTGAAGCCCCTGTTTCATTTTTTATATTAGTTTCACAATCACTACTACCACACCATGGTGCTAATATAAATCCACCTTTATCATTTAATACATTTTTAAAATTATTGTAATCTGTAGTTTCCTTTATGCTATTTTTTAAATGCTCTAAAGCTTTGTTATACATTTCATTATTGATTTGTTTTAATGTTTCTTTTATTTTAGAAGAAATTATATCTAAATTAACATTTTCTTTAATGTAATCGTTTCTTTTTACGATAATACAACTATTATTTTCGATATCTTTTGGACCAATTTCGATACGAATTGGTATTCCCCTCATTTCAGCGTCGCTGAATTTCCAACCAGCTGATTTATCCTGAGCATCTACTTTTACTCTGATTTTATTCTCTTTTAATTTTGCCTCAACTTCGTATGCTTTATCTAATACTCCATCTACTTCTTGTTTTATAGGTATAATAATTACTTGTATTGGAGCTATATAAGGAGGCAATATAAGTCCATTGTCATCACCATGTACCATTATTATAGCTCCAATTAGTCGTGTTGAAATTCCCCAAGATGTTTGATATACGTATTTTAATTTATTTTCTTTATCTAGATATTTCATATCAAAAGCTTTAGCGAAACCATCGCCAAAATAATGTGATGTACCTGATTGTAACACTTTTCCATCGTGCATTAAAGCCTCTATTGTATATGTTTCTAAAGCTCCAGCGAATTTTTCTTTTTCACTTTTTTGACCTGTTATCATTGGAATTGCCAATATATCTTTTGCCATATCTTTATAAATTTCAAGCATTTTTAATGTTTCTTCTTTGGCTTCTTTTTCTGTTTCGTGGATTGTATGACCCTCTTGCCATAAGAATTCTGATCCTCTAAGAAAGGGTCTTGTTGTTTTTTCCCATCTTAAGACACTACACCACTGATTATATTTTTTTGGTAAATCACGATATGATTTAACTATTTTAGCGTAATGTTCACAAAATAGTGTTTCACTTGTAGGTCTAATTATTAAATTTTCTTCTAATTCCTCTCCTCCACCTTTTGTTACTATAGCACATTCCGGTGCAAATCCAACAACATGGTTTTTTTCCTTTTCTAGTAAATTTTCTGGTATTAGAAGTGGCATATACACATTTTCATGTCCTGTTTCTTTAAATTTTTTATCTAGATAATTTTGAATGTTTTCCCATATTGCATATCCATAAGGTCTATAGATAATACATCCTTTTACACTGGAATAATCCATTAATTCTGCTTTTAAACATATATCTGTATACCATTTAGCAAAATCTTCATCTCTTTTACATATTGCTTCGTTTTTCATTTTATCCCTCACTTAACAACTTATTAACATGTTTAGTTTAACATAAATATTTACTAAATTCAATAAATATGGAATAAATCCCTATTGATATTTTATAATATGATGATACTGATTTTTTTTGTAATATGACATTTATTAATAATTTTTGATTATTTTTATTTACAAAGCATATACTAATATGGTAAGATTGTTATAGATGATAGATGCAGATGTGATTTAATGGTAGAATACAACCTTGCCAAGGTTGGTGCGGGAGTTCGATTCTCCTCATCTGCTCCATAGTGAAATTAACCCTTAATTTTTAGGGTTTTATTATTTTTACCTACTATTTACCTACTATTTTTTTATAAAACTAAAATTAGCACTCATGCTAGTTTTTATCATACTATCTTATAATATACCTACTGTTATATATTAACATAAATTATCATTTTTTTAATAATTAATAATTAAATATTATACTAAATTTTTATTTTTTGCTTTTATTTTGTCAAAATATAGGATATAATGTCTTTCAGAGATAAGTTTTTTTAAAATATATTTATAATAATTTTAATCAAACTATTGACAATAAAATTATTTTTAAATATAATATGTCCAATTAATTTTATTTACATATTTTTACATATGTGATTAAATTTAATTAATAATAGTTATTTTTTGTGATATACTATTAATGGGAGTTGGTAGTCCTAGCCTAGCTTCGGCGGTCGTAACTTGTGTTATGATACACAAAATGGAAGGTTTTTTGCCTAATCGAATTAGGCTTCTACCATTAGAGAACTTATCATTAGATAAGCTCTCTTTTTGTTTTTGGAGGTCATTTATGGATGCAAAAGAATTAATTAAAACATTTGAAGAATTAAAAAAATATATTTTTATAATAGAACGTGGCGACAACAAAAAAATTTCTATAAAATTTACAAATGATAAATTTTATCATCTTATTGGATTACATAAAATGAATCTTGAATAATTTTTTCCAAAGCATATAAAATCTAAAGATAAAAGATATAAATATATCAAAAAAAATCCTGAAAAATTTACTAATGTAATAAATAACCAATTTAAAAGAAAAAGTTTACTTGAATTGAGAATTAAGGCTTTCCCTAAAATTTTAGATTTATTAAAAGGAAATAATGTTTCTCTATACAATTTTAAATTTCAAAACTTTAAAAATCCATATAGTAAATATGATGGTGACTTCGCATTAACAAAAACATATGAACATGATACATTCTGCCTTTTAGGTTTAAAAAATGATGAGGTTTATGAAAAAATTATTAATTGTGTTCCAAATAGTTGGATGGCTAGCCATCGTATTAATAGCTTAGTCGAATTCAGAAAATCAAGTTATTTAAATAAAATAATTGCCATACCTTTAGAAATGTATGATGAAAATTCAATGTATATTTTATAAAATTTAAATTGAAATATGTATTTGTAGCAAAAAAAAGCTAACCAACTAAGGCTAGCCTCTTTTAGTTTTAAAATAATTTTATATTATCCCATCTAGTTAAACCATTTTTAAGGTTAAGATTTACTTGTCTTTGTACTTCATCATAGTTAGAGCCTAAAGCTTTTCTACGAGCTTCTCCATTACCGAAGTCCCCTTTAATAGTTTTCTTAACTAATTCAAGAATATCTACTTGTGGTTTTGGTGCTGAAGTTGGTGTTGATGGTTTATTATTACCAGCTAACATCTCATTTACTTTAGCTTGTACTTCACTATATCTTGAGCCTAGAGCATTTTTACGAGTGTCACCATTTCCATATTTACCAGCTATAACCTCTTTAGCTAATTCATCTACTGATTTATTAGATATATCACTATTGCTAGCATTAGTTGAAGTTGAACTAGAAGAACTTAATCTCTTATTTACTTCACTTGCTATATATGGGAATTTACTTTGTAAGTATGGTCCAGGACAAGTGGTATTAGCAAACATATTGTGTCTTGTTAAGTTACCGCTAGAATCTCCAGTATAATTTAAGCTATCTATTCCATTTCTTTTGCATATATCAATACATAAATTGATTAAACTTTCTATTGCTTTATCTGATACATGCCAGTTGGTACTAGCTCCTCCATCATTAGCAACTTCAATAGTTATAGCTTGATTATCATTACTTGGAGAACTAGAAGTCCACGCTCTATTTTTTTCTTCTACATACATTCCAATTCTTCCATCAGAACCAATTCCATAATTAGAACTTGCTTGTCTTTTAGCATTTGCAAAAATTCTACCACATGTTTCAATTGATAAATTACCAGCCATATGATGGATAGTAATCTTCTTAATTTTATTATTTCTAAAATTACTATTTGGTGAAATAGCTACATAATTTACTAAAGAACTATTACTCATTTTCATCTTTCTCCTCTCCTTTGTTATTTGATAATTCATTTATTGTATCTTCTTGCACTTCTTCGTCTGTTTCAACAACTGCTAAAACATCTTGTATTTCTTCAATAACAATTTCTTTTTCCATTTTCTTTACCTCCTTTGAAAAAGATTAATTATATAAAAAAGAGAACAACTACTTGTTTTCTTCTTTAACTTTGTTAAAATTGCTTAATCCATTGCTGCCTAAACTTATTGATATAGAAGTTAAAACATATAAAACCATATCAACGTATTCAAAAGTATTATCTACTACATTTGTTATAACTAATAACATTAATGATACAAGAAAAATGAAAAATAAATTTTTCATTCGAAAGCCAAAGGCTTTCATTTT
>CAYTKH010000014.1:0-18109 GCA_964438315.1 uncultured Muribaculaceae bacterium
ATGTAATATTAGATGAAAATTTGAATGTAAAAGAAGCTGTACTAACAATGAATGGTTATAAAGTATCAATTAAAAATGGTAAGGTAATAGATACAGAAAAAGATTCATCTATTTTACCAGAAAGCATAACATTAAATAAGAACAGTTTAAGTATTAAGATAGGTGAAGAGATACAACTAAATGCAGAAGTAAAGCCAGATAATGCAACAAATAAGAATATTACTTGGACAAGTAGTGATAAAAATATAGCTACAGTAGATAAGAATGGATTAGTAAAGGGAGTATAAGTTCTGGAAAAGTTACAATTATCGCAAGTACCAATAATAAATTAGAAGCTAAAACAGAAATAACAATTTTTGCTGGGGCCAACTATGGAACAAGTATTTCTAACGTATATGATAATATTTATATAAAAAATAAAAATAGCGGGACATCGCAAATCGTAGATGGAAATTCCTCTGATGCTTTTTATTCCGGAAACTATAAATATCCTAATGGATTAATGAAAAAAATGGATGTACTAGATGGTGAAATAGTAAGATTAGATGTTGGTCCATATAATGATCCAAAAAGTTACACTAAAGTTCAAGCTGGAGATAATATTTTTAATCTAGCACATAATTCTAAAGATAATTGGATAGTATTTAAAATAGAAAGTGGTCTTTTTACAGTTCAAGTTGGAATTTCTAACTTAAAACTAAATTATAATAATGATATAACATTAACCTTAGAAGAAAGTGTAAAAAACGGATATATAGAACCATTAGTAATTGTCTCTAGTACTTCAGCTAGTAGTAAATATCGTAAGTGGAATAAATTCTATGATATTGTAGGTGGTGGGAGTACTGAAAATAGTGATTATGCAACAGGACATATAATGTTTAAGTTAAAGAATAAGTCTGAGTTAAAAAGTATTCAATTAACGTCTAGTAAAGATTTCAATTCTAGAGGTGATGGTATCAGTATTTTTGAATATCCAAATATTGATTTATCCATAGAACCATTTTAAATTAAGTAGCCTTTAAAGGTTATTTTTTGATTCATAAAATTTTAAAAATGTAATATCATTTTATAGGTGATGAAATGACTTTAGGAATACCTCGTAGCCTTTATTTTTACTATTATGGTGATTTATGGGTAAAATTCTTTAATAAACTGAATATAGAAACTATAATATCACCAAGTACAAATAAAGAAATAATGGATTTAGGAAGTAGAAATAGTAACGATGAAATGTGTTTGAGTCTAAAAAACTATATAGGACATATCTTCTATTTAAAAGATTGTGACTACATATTAGTACCTCGGATAGATAACTATGGAACATGTGATCAAACTTGCACTAATTTTTTAGCAACATACGATATAGTAAATAATCTAGTTGACAATAAAATAATCAATTATAATGTTGATTTAAACAAAAAAGAATCAGAATATAAAGGATTATATAAAATAGCTAGAAAGATGGGATTTAGTAAAAAAGAAATAAAAAAAGTATATAAAGATAGTTTAAAAGAAATAAATACTAAAAGAAAAAAGGATATCAAAGAAAATATAAATAAATTAAAAAGTAATAAACTTAAGATTCTTCTAGTAGGACATCCTTACAATTTATATGATGATATGATAGGAAAACCAATTATAGATTACCTGAATAATAACAATATAGAAATAATATATAGTGATCTATTTGACGAAAAACTAGCAAATAAAGCAAGTCTTAAACTAAGTAAAGATTTATACTTTAAATACAACAAGGAAAATATAGGTAGTATTATACTTACTAAAAATAAAATAGATGGTATTATTTTTATTTCATCATTTCCATGTGGACCAGATAGTCTAGTAAATGAACTAGTAATAAGAAAAATAGATACTCCATGCTTAAATATCATTATAGATGACCAAAGTAGTGATACAGGATTAATAACTAGATTAGAAAGTTTTATTGATATTTTGGAGGCTAAAAATGAGTAAAATAGCATATCCACAAATGGGTAATTATAATGTACCCGTTAAGTACTTATTATCACATATATTAAATGTAGAAGTAATGGAAGTACCTAAAATAACAAATAATACTAAAGAATTAGGAAGTAGATATTCACCCGATTTTGTATGTACACCTTTTAAATATACACTTGGAACATACATAGAGTGTTTAGATAAAAAAGCTGATATATTACTTCAACTAGGTGGTGGATGTAGATATGGTTATTATCATGAATTACAAGAAAAAATATTAAAAGATTTAGGGTATGAATTTACATATATTAACCTAGTTACAAAAGGTAAAACAGATATAAAAGAAATAATTAAAAAATTTAAAAAAATCGATAAAAAATTTAGTGTTATAAAATCATCATATTACTTATTTATAACAATTAAGATGGTTAAATACATGGATATTATAGATAACTATATAAGAGAAAATATAGGTTTTGAAATAAAAAAAGATAGTTTTAAAAAACTAAAAGATGAAATGTTATTATCATTTAGTAAAACAAAAAACTATATCGATCTATATAAAAAATATAGGTATTATAAAAAGAAGTTTAAAACCTTAGAAGTAAATAATAAACCTAGATTAAAAGTTGGAATTATAGGAGAATTATATACTGTAATGGAACCTTTCGCTAACTATGAATTAGAATATGAACTTGCTAGTTATGGTATATCAATCAAAAGGTATACTAATGCATATTACTTATTATTTCAAAAACATAAGAAAGTAAAAAAATACCTTAAAAATACAAAAGAATATATAAAATATAGAATGGGTGCCGATGCAGCTGATAATATAGGCAGATGTAAATATCTATGTAAACATAAATATGATGGAATTATACATATAAAAAGTAGTTTTTGTACACCAGAAATAGGTGCTATGCCTATAATTAGTAAAATATGTAGTGAGTATAATGTGCCTGTTATCTATTTTTCATTTGATACAAATACTTCTAAAGTAGGTATGAAAACAAGATGTGAAGCCTTCTACGATATGATAGAAATGAGGAAAAAAGATGAAATGTTATCTAGGAATTGATATAGGGTCAATAAGTACCAAAGGTGTTATTATAGATGAATTTAACAATGTCTTAGCAAGTTCATATTTATATACTAAAGGTGATCCTATAAATGCAGTAAAAAACTTAATTAATGAATTAAAAAAAGATATAAAAGATGACTACATAATAAAAGGAATAGGAACAACAGGAAGTGCTAGAAAGTTAATAGGTCTTATGGTAAATGCTAATATAGTAAAAAACGAAATAACAGCTCATGCCATAGGTACTTTAGCATTCTATCCTGATGTTAAAACAATATTAGAAATAGGGGGACAAGATAGTAAAATAATACTTTTAAATAATGGAATAATAACCGATTATTCAATGAATACACTATGTGCAGCAGGTACAGGAGCCTTTTTAAGTAGTCAAGCTAAAAGATTAGAAGTCGATATAGAAGAATTTGGTAACTTAGCTTTGAAAAGTAAAAATCCCGTTAAAATAGCTGCAAGATGTACAGTATTTGCGGAATCAGATTTGATTCATAAAGCGGGTTTGGGTTATCAAAAAGAGGACATTGTAGCAGGGTTATGTAAAAGTATAGTATTAAACTATTTAAATAATTTAGGGAAAGGTAAAAAAATATATCCACCAATAGTATTTCAAGGTGGAGTTAGTAAAAATAACGGAGTAGTTAAATACTTTAAGGAAGTGTTAAAGGAAGATATAATAGTAGATAGTAATGGGCATTTAATGGGGGCTATTGGTATAGCGATATTATCAAAAAAATATGAAACTGATGAAGTTTATAACTTAGATTTTAACGAAGTATCATTTATAACAAAGGCTTTAGAATGTAATGATTGTTCAAATAATTGTGAAATATTAAAAATATATAAAGATAATCAAAAAATCGATGTATGGGGTAGTAAATGTGGTAAATATTAAATTATTTATTTAAATTAGTTCATAGTATTTCTATAAAATTAACATATATTATGATATAATAATATATAATAGAAAGGAAATCAATTATATTGATTAATGTGATATATGAAAGTAGTCGTTAGTGCTGGAGGAACAGGAGGTCATATATATCCTGCTTTAGCTGTTATAAATAAGATAAAACAGATGGAAAAAGATAGTGAATTTTTATATATAGGTACACATAATAGAATGGAAAAAGATATTGTGCCTAATAAAAATATTCCTTTTGAAGCTATCGAAATATACGGAATAAATAGAAAAAAAATATATAAAAATTTTAAAACCTTTTCTTGCTTTATCAAAAGTAGCAAAAAAGTGAAGAAACTACTAAAAGAATTTAATCCTGATGTAGTAATAGGTTTTGGTGGATATGTAACAGGACCTGTAATCAAAATTGCCCATAAACTAGGTTATAAAACATTTATCCATGAACAAAATTCAGTTGCAGGTAAAGCTAACTTATATTTAAGTCGTTATAGTGATAAAATAGGAGTATCCTTTACATCTAGTATGGGTAGTTTTCCTAAAAATAAAACCGTATTTACTGGTAATCCTGTAAGTGAAGAGGCCATAAAAAAAATACCACTTAAAAAAAGTGAATTAGGATTTTCTGATAATAAAAAATTAGTTTTATTTGTTATGGGTTCATTAGGGGCTAGTAAGGTAAATGATATCTTAGTAAAAACGATGAATTCATTTAGTGATAAAGATTACCAAGTATTATTTATAACGGGTAATAAAGATTACGATAAAATAAAGGACAACAAATTTCCAAATAACGTAAAAGTTATCCCATATTTAGATGATATGACAAGAATCTTAAAAAATACTGATTTAATTGTTACAAGAGCAGGAGCATCAACATTAAGCGAAATAATAGCATTAAATGTTCCATCTATTTTAATACCAAGTCCTTATGTAACAAATAATCATCAATATAAAAATGCCATGGACTTAGTAAATGCTAAAGCTTCCTATATGATAGAAGAAAAAAATTTGAATAAAAATATAATCGTAGAAAAAATAGATGAGATAATTTTTGATACTAAGAAATTAGAAGAATTGAAAACTAATTTAAATAGTCTAAAAATAGAAAATAGTGCTCTTAAAATATACAATATTATAAAGGAATTAAGTGAAAAAAATGATTAGAGAGTTACAAAAGTTAGATGTTGGTGAAATAATAGAAGACATCGATTTAAAAAAATATACAACATATAGATTAAACTTAAAAGCTAAAGTATTAGTTAAACCGAAATCAACCAAACAACTTATAAATGTTATTACATATGCTTTAGAAAATAACATAAAATATAAAATAATCGGTTTTGGAGCTAATTTAATATTCAAAGACGATTACGAGGGCATACTTATTAAGTTAGATGCTTTTAATTACATAGAAAAAATAGATAATTTTGTTATAGTAGGCTCAGGTTATAGTTTGCCACTTTTAGCAACATCCTTGTCAAATGAAGGATATTCTGGGCTAGAATTTGCAGTTGGTATACCCTCTACCATAGGAGGAGCTATATTTAATAATGCAGGAGCTTATAAAAGCGATATGTCAAATATTGTAAAATCTGTTTTAGTATTAACACCCTCCTTAGAAATCAAAAGACTATCTAATGAAGATTTAAAATTTGCTTATAGGACATCTTTTTTAAAAGAAAATCCTGGTTATATAGTGTTAGAAGCTATCATAGCATTAATGAAAGGTAATAAAGATGTCATAGAAGAAGTAATCGAAAGTAGAAAAAAAAGAAGAATTGCATCCCAACCGTTAGAATATCCATCAGCTGGGTCTGTATTTAGAAATCCAGAAGGAAAATTTGTAGGTAAATTAATTGAGGATTTAGGATATAAAGGAAAAATGGTTGGTGGAGCAAAAGTAAGTGAAAAACATGCTAACTTTATTATCAATACAGGTAATGCTACAGGTCAAGATATAATAGATTTAATTGATGAAATAAAAAAAGAGGTTAAAGAAGTTTATAAAGAGGATTTAATTTTAGAACAAGAAATAGTAAAGTAGGGATAATATGGACAAGAAGACTAAGAAAATTAAGAAAAAAATTCGTTTTAAGAGAGTTTTTATCGCATTAATAATTATAATACTTTTAATTTATTTAATTAGTATTCTTTTAAAAGTACCTATTAAAAATATCATCATAAAAGGTAATTTATATTTAACCGATCAAGAAGTAATCGATATAGCAGAACTTTCTGATTATCCTTCTATTTTTAAAAGTAGTAAGGAAATAAAAAAAACACTAGAAAAAAATATATACATAAAAAAAGCTAGTATAAGTAAAAATGTATATAGGGAAATTACTATTGAATTAGAAGAAAATAAACCTCTATTTTATGATTCAAGTAAAGAAAAAACTATTTTGATGGATAAAAGGGAAATTAATGAAGTGAAAAACGTACCTATATTAGTAAATTATGTACCAGATACTATTTATAATGAGTTTATAAAAAACATGGGAAAAGTTGATTATGCTATTTTAACAAAGATATCTGAGGTAAAATATGAGCCTAATGAAGTCGATGAAGAAAGATTTTTACTATTTATGAACGATCAAAACAAAGTGTACTTAACTTTAAGCAAATTTAATAAAATCAATAATTATAATGATATAATGGAACAAGTAATAGCAAAATATCAAAATCAAAAAGGTATATTATATTTAGATGAAGGAGAGTATTTTGTTTTAAATAAAAAATAATGGATAAAATAAATTATGACAAATAGTTGTTATAATTTTTTTGTTTTGTTATAATAAAGAGGTAGTAGTTAAAAATTTATAAGAAAGTAGGACGTGTTATGTGTGGAATCGCAGGGTTAGTTAGTAATAGAAAAGATAAAGAAAAAATAATCAAAAAAATGCTAAAAAAAATAGAGCATCGAGGACCAGATGGCGAAGGTATATTTATAGAAGATGAATATGTATTAGGTCATCGAAGACTATCAATTATCGATTTAGATAAAGGTTTTCAACCAATGTATAATGAGGATAAGAAAATAGTAATTGTATTCAATGGTGAAATATATAATTATAAGGAATTAAAAAAGGAACTAATAAAGAAAGGTCATGAATTTAAAACAGAGTCAGATACCGAAGTAATAATACATGGTTATGAAGAATATAATGAAGGAATACTAGAAAGAATTAGAGGTATGTTCGCATTTGCAATATATGATAAAAATAGAGAAAAATTATTTGTAGCAAGAGATCATTTTGGTATTAAACCACTTTATTACTATAGAAAGGATAATGAACTTATATTTGCATCAGAAATAAAAGCATTTATAGATAATCCGATTTTTAAAAAGGAACTTAATAAAGATGTTTTAAATGAGTATTTAAGATTTAACTATATACCAACTAATGAGACTTTTTTTAAAGGTGTATATGAATTAAAACCAGGACATTATTTAACTTTTTGGCATCATAAATTAAATGTTGTTAGATATTATGAACCAACTTTTGATGTAATAAAAGAAGATTATAACAAAATCGTGGAAAAAATAGGTAAAACTATGGAGGACTCTGTTTTAAAGCATCAGATTAGTGATGTCGAAGTGGGTTCATTTTTAAGCAGTGGTATCGATTCATCTTATTTAGTTTCACTTGCAAAACCAGACAAGACTTATACTGTAGGATACAATATTGAAAAATATAGTGAAATAGAGTATGCTAAAGATTTAGCTTGTAAATTAAAAATAAATAATACATCTAAAATAATAACTAAGGAAGAATATTTTAAAGTAATACCTAAAATAATGTATCATATGGATCAACCGTTAGCCGACCCTGCTGCTATCGCTTTATACTTTGTTGCAGAACTTGCAAGTCGTGATGTTAAGGTTGTTTTATCTGGTGAAGGTGCAGATGAGTTCTTTGGAGGTTATAATTCATATAGAAGAAATGTTGATTTTAGTTGGTACAATAAGATACCCTATCCAATTAGATATTTAATAGGAAGTTTTTGTAAATTATTGCCAGAGGTAAAAGGTATAAACTTTTTAGTCAGACGTGGAAGAAAGGTTGAAGATGAATACTACGGTGTAAATAAGGTATTTACGGAACGAGAAACAAAATCAATATTAAAATATAAAGGTAGTTTTAAACCCAATTTTGAGATAACAGAACCTATTTATAATAAACATAAAAAACAAAATGAAATTAATAAAATGCAGGCTATTGATATTAATTTATGGTTAGTTAAAGATATATTACAAAAAGGTGACAAAATGACGATGGCTCATTCTATAGAAAGTCGTGTACCTTTTACTGATATAGAGGTCTTTAATTTAGCTAGAACATTACCATATGAGGCTAAGGTTACTAGGGAAAATACTAAGATAGCACTTAGAGATGCAGCTAAAAAGGTGATACCAACAGAAGCTTATAAAAAGAAAAAATTAGGTTTTCCAGTACCTTTAAGGGAATGGATGATGGATGATGATGTCTATAATATTATTAAAAAATCGTTTGATATGGATATTTGTAAAGAATTATTTAAAACAAAAAAACTTAATAAATTATTAGATGAACATAAAAGTGGTAAAAAGGATAATTATAAAAAAATATGGACTGTTTATTGTTTCTTAGTTTGGTATAAAGAATTTTTTGTATAGGTAATAATATTACGTATTTTTATTGATTTTATCTACGTTTAATGATAAATTAAATATTTATTTACAAAAAACATTGGAAATTATTAATATAGGGAGTCTAAAAAATGAGTAAAGATTTGAAATTTTTAATTGAATTAGTAAAAGATGCAAGTTCATTAATAGATGATGAATTTGAAGTAAAAGCAAAAGACGATAATGGAGATTTAGTAACTAATTTTGACTATGAAATTGAGAAATTTATGATTGATAAAATTAAAAAAGATTATCCAGATTTTTCTATAATAAGTGAAGAATACAATAGTAATAATAAAATAACTGAAAATTGTTTTACAATAGATCCAATTGATGGAACAATAAATTTTGCACATAATATCCCATTATGGGGAATTCAAGTGGCTTGTATTAAAAATAAAAAGACATGTGCAGCAGTTATATATTTACCCAAATTAAATGAATTATATTATGCAGATGAAAGTGGAGCATTTTTAAATGGTACTACTATTTCTGTTAACAATTGTGAGGTTGATAAAGGATTATATACTGTTGAAGGTCTTGGAAAAATGTTAGGAAGTTTCAAAATGCAACAAATAAGTCGCCACTGCAGAGATTTTTATTGTGCAGCAGTAAATTTTGCTTATGTTGCTAGTGGTAAATTAGGTGCAACTAATTTTGTATGGGATACTTTATGGGATTATGTGCCAGGACAATTCATAGTAGAAAAAGCAGGTGGAGTAATTTATAATAATACAAAAATGCACATTGCTGCAAATAATAAAGTTTTTTTAGAAGCTATGAAAGAAAATTCATCTGTAAATACAGACGAAGAAATTATACTAAAAAAGGTTAATAAAAAAAATAATATTACTTGGTTGTAATATTTTTTTATCTTCAATAAAAAATTTAACATAATTGATTAAAAAAAAATTTTATTATCATAATAAGCATAGAATATATAGAAAGGATGATATTATGTATTCAAATTTTACAGAAGAAGCAAGAAAAATATTAGTATCAGCTAAAAAAGAAATGTATGACTTAAAACATCCTTATGTTGGAAGTGAACACTTATTACTGGCAATACTTAAAGATAATAATAATATATCAAAAAAATTGTTAGAATATAAGTTGGATTATAAAAAATTTAAAGATGAAATAATAAAAATAATAGGAAAAGGAAGTAATAAAAGTGAATTATTTTTATATACACCATTATTAAAAAGAATACTTGATAGTGCTTGTTTAGATAGTAAAGAAAATAATAATGGAGAAGTTACAATTGAGCATTTATTTACTAGTATGTTAGAAGAAGGTGAAGGAGTAGCAATTAGAATACTATTACAGATGAATATTGACCTAGATGAACTATATAATGAATTTTCATATAACTTTACAAGTAAAAAACGTAAGAAGAATAAAAAACTATTATTAGAAGAACTTGGAGTAGATATAACAAAACAGGCTAAAGAAGGACTACTAGATAGAGCAGTACTAAGAGATAGTGAAATAAGAAGGGTCTTAGAAGTGCTATCAAGGAGAAATAAAAATAACCCTATCCTAATTGGTAAAGCAGGAGTAGGTAAAACTGCCATCGTAGAAGAAATCGCTAATATGATAGCAAACGACAACGTTCCTCCTCTTTTAAAAAATAAAAAAATTATCAGTCTTGATATGGCAACTGCAGTAGCAGGAACTAAATATCGTGGTGAATTTGAAGAGAGAATTAGTAAAATATTGAAAGAAGTAGAAGAGAATGAAGATATAATTTTATTTATAGATGAAATACATACATTAGTAGGTGCTGGCGGTGCTGAAGGTGCTATTGATGCTTCAAATATATTTAAACCAGCCTTATCTAGAGGAAAACTTAGATGTATAGGTTCGACAACTACTGAAGAGTACAAAAAATATATAGAAAAAGATGGAGCATTAGAAAGAAGATTTCAAAGGATAGAAATAGAAGAGCCAGATATGGAAACTACCAAAAAAATTATAATGAACGTTAAGGAAACATATGAAAAATTTCATCATACGAATATAAGCGAAGATGTAGTAGATACCATAGTAAATCTATCTAGTAAGTACATATATAATCGTAATGAACCTGATAAATCATTGGATATACTAGATGAAGTATGTGCAAAAGTTAATTTAGAAGAATCTAGTGAGTATAAAAAATATAGTCAATTAAAATATGAATATCAAAAATTAGTAAATAAAAAAAATAAAGCTATTAAGCAAAATAAATATGAAGAAGCATCAAAAATTAAGAAATTAGAAAATAATATATTGTCAGAAATAAATCAATTAGAGTTAAATTTAAATCAAAATAGAATAAAAGAAGTAACTAAAATAGATGTAGCAAAGGTCGTAAATTTAAAAACAAATATACCCATATATGAACTAGTAGAAGATTATGGCATGACTATATCTAATATAGAAAACAGTCTAAAAGAAAGTATATATGGGCAAGATAAGGCTATAAAAGAAGTTATAAATATTGCTAAAAAAATAAAATTAGGTTACAAAGATAATAAATGTTACTCATTTCTGTTTATGGGACCTAGTGGAGTAGGGAAAACTGTTTTAGCGAAAAATTTCGCTAGTTTATTAGCAAATAAAAACGTGATTAAACTAGATATGAGTGAATATAGTGAAGCTCATAGTGTAAGTAAAATAGTAGGAGCTCCCCCAGGATATGTAGGTTATGACGACAATCATAATATTTTAGAGGAAATTAAAAATAAACCGTATTCTGTTTTAATATTAGATGAAATAGAAAGAGCTAATCCAGCGGTAATAAATCTATTTTATCAGATATTAGACGAAGGTAAAATAAAAGACTCTAGTGGTAGAATAGTTAGATTTGATAACGTCATAATAATAATGACATCGAATATAGGATTTTCTAATACACATGTTGGATTTAATGAAATAACAAATAAAACAGTTACTGGTAAATTAAAAGAATATTTTAGTACATCATTTATAAATAGAATTGACAATATAGTGATATTTGATAAACTAGATAAAGAGAGCATTAATAAAATAGTTAGTAAAAAACTATGTGATATAAAAGATAAATATAGTGTTAAAATAGATAAAAAAGTAATAAATGAAATTATTGAACTTACAAATTATAAGGAATTTGGGGCTAGAAGGATTGATAAAATTATTAAAGATAAATTAGAAAATATTATCATAGACTTAAAGATAAATAATAGTTCTAATATGAGTATTAAAACTATAAAAGAAAAAAGTACGGTTTAAATAAACTGTATTTTTTTCATATATAATAAATTTGAAATGCTATTTATAAAATATAAAATCCATACGAATAAGTATGGACTTAATTTATTTTGATTATATTATTATGCAAAAAATGTTGGACCATAATTATTATTAATATCACTAGACGAACTGCCAGAATCAGGTAAAATATCAGAATTAGATAAATTACGAGAATTAGATAGATTATTCATTTTATTTACATTTGGAGTGTCAACTTTTTTGAATTCATTCATAACTTTAAACATCGTTTTGGCATTTCTCATCATTGGTTGTGCCTGTTTAATTAAAGGTATAGCTTGATTAGCAATATTTAATGTTTTTTGGGTGCCAGAAAGCACCTTGGAAAAATTTAATCCACCAAAAAGACGACTGAATAGTCCACTTCTAGAAGAAATATCCGCTCCTATATTTGTTATTCCATAATATGGATAAGCATTAAAATAAGGATTATAGTAGTTCATAGTCTAACCCCTTTCTAAAATATTATATGAATTTTAATAAAAATGTTTTAAAAAAAAATAAATTATGTTATAATGAATTAAACTATGGGAATAGGAAGGTGTTTATTGACTATGAAAATATTGCTAATGCCATGTGTTTTCGTGTACAAATTTTTTAAGTATTCATTTAATGGTTTATTATTCTTTATAACTTTGCCTATAAAATTATTTACAAAAGGAAAAGATGATGAATTAGAAGAAACAGCATCTATAAGAAGAAAAATAGAAAGAAAACAAAGAAAATTAGAACAACAGCAAATAAGATTGGAAGCTAAAAGAATTAAACATGAAAAAAGAATAGAAGCTAAAAAAATAAAAGAACAAAAAAAGTTACAAGCACAAATTGAAAAACAGAAGATTCAAACACAAGAAAGATCGAAGAGATTAAAAGAAAGTTTGATTAAAGTAGAAGAGGAAGCCAAAAAAAGAAGTGAACTAAATGCTATTAGAGAAGCTAAAGATAAAGAAAGACGTCGTATAAAGGAAGAAAAAAATAGAAAAGCTAGAGAAAAAAAGTTAAAAATAAAGTTAGAAAAAGCTAATAAGAAGGCAGAGGCAAGAGCATTAAAAGAACAACAAAAACGTGAAAAATATGCAGTTATATATGCCAAGAAAGAGGAAGCTAGATTAGCTAAAGAACAAGTTAAGAGGATTAAAGAAGCTAATCAAGAAGAATTAGAACGCATTAAAAATGAGCAAAAGGAAATTGAAAGACAAAAAAAGATAGCACAGATAAGGGAAAAAACACGTATAAATGAAGAGGAATCTTATCATACAGTTAAAGATAAAGAAGCAAGAAAACTAGCTAAATTAAGAAAAAAAGAAGAAAAAATGGAAGCTAAGAAAGCTAGAATACAAGCTAGAAAAGATGCTAAAAATGCTTTAAAAAAGGCTAAAAATGATAAAAATGCCGACTATGTAAATAAGGATGTAAAAATAGAAAAACCATCTATTTTATCAAAGATATCTTCAATATTTAAAAATTTAAAATCATTGCCAGGTAAAATGGTAAGTAAAATTAAAAACAATAGTTTTGCTAAGAATGCACGTAATAAGAGGGATATTAATAGACAGGCATTGCTTATCGATTTTGAAGGTGACGATGCTAAAAAGAGCGATGTAAAATTACTATATGAATATGAAGCAAAAGACAGCGAAGGAAAATTTGTCAAAGGTTATTTTGAAGCTTATTCCAGAGTAGAAGTTCACTCATTTTTACTTAGTGAAGGATATGAAGTATATAGTATCAAAACAAATAAATGGATAACTTTTCTTCATGGTGGAGCAAGTGTCAATAGAGTAAAATTTAAAAATAAGGATTTAATTTTCTTCTTGACACAGTTATCAACATACTTAAAAGCAGGTATTACTTTATCAGAGGCATTAAAAATATTATCAAGACAATTTGCTAAAACAAAAAAATATGAGAAAATTTTTAAATCGATTATTTATGAACTTACAATGGGTGAAAGCTTTAGTTCGGCCTTAGAAAAACAAAATGTAGCATTTCCAAAGTTACTTATAAATATGATTAAAACAGCAGAAATGACAGGGGAATTACCTGAGGTTTTGGATAATATGGTTGATTACTATACTGAGATAGATGAAACAAAAAGGCAATTTGTAACGGCAATGACATATCCAACTATTGTGTTTATATTCGCAATGGGAGTAATAACATTTATACTTATCTATGTCGTACCAAAATTTGTCGATTTGTATGATATGATGGATGGCAGTCAAATACCTAAATTTACACTAATAGTTATGGGTGTTAGTAATTTTTTAAAAAACAGTTACATGTGGGTTATTTTGTTGATTATTGCATTTATAACAATTTATATAATACTATATAAAAAGTTAAGATTCTTTAAAACAATAAACCAGTGGGTATTAATGCATATACCAGTTGTAGGCTCAACAATTATATATAGTGAAGTAGCAACATTTACAAAGACGTTCTCTTCATTACTAAGTCATAATGTTCCAATTACAGAATGTATGGAAATTTTAAACAAAATAACTAATAATGAAATATACAAGATGTTAATCTTAGATGTCGTATCTAATTTGGCCAAAGGTGGTAAGGTATCTGATGCTTTTGATGGACATTGGGCTTTTCCAATTCCAGCTTACGAGATGATATGTACAGGAGAACGTACAGGGGAACTTCCTGATATGTTAAATAAAGTTTCTATTTATTATCAAAGTTTACAGAAGAACTCAGTAACAAGGATAAAAACATTTATTGAACCTATATTAACAGTATTCTTAACAGTAATAGTAGGTACTATCATTTTAGCTGTTATTATACCAATGTTTAACTTATATCAATCTGTACAAGCTCCATCAACAGGGGGAGTATTATGAATTTATACTATTTTGTAGTGTTATTTATCTTAGGGACAATTTTAGGATCATTTTTCAATGTAGTAGGTTACAGACTACCAAGAGGTGAATCTATAGTTAAACCAAGAAGTCACTGTCCAAAATGTAAGCACGAATTAACTCCTATGGAGTTAATTCCTGTTTTTTCATATATTATACAAAGAGGTAAATGTAAATCATGTCGTGATAGAATATCATTATTTTATCCTATATTTGAATTAATAACAGGGTTATTATTTGGAATATCTTATCTAAAATTCGGGATGACAATAGATTTGTTGATTGCAATAACATTTATATCAACATTGTTAATTATTATCATTAGTGATTATCAAACAATGATTATACCTGATGAAGTTCTAATATTTTCTCTAATAATTTTGATAGTAGAATTTTTATTTAAGTATAACTTAAATGACGTATTTATAAATATCTTAAATGGTATTATAAGCTTTACGATAATGTTATTAATAAAGAAGATGGGTGACCTCATATTTAAAAGGGAATCAATGGGTGGTGGAGATATTAAATTGATGTTTATATTTGGAATATATTTAGGGTGGATAAATGCCTTACTTTCAATTTTTATAGCATCATTTATAGGTTTGCCTGTAGCATTAATTATCATGAATAAAAAAGGTAATCATGAAATACCATTTGGTCCTTTTTTGGCTATAGCAGCTATAATAGAAACCTTAACATCTTTTAATTTTAATATGCTTGTTGATATACTAATTAATATATAAGATAGATGAGAGGTTAGTCCTTTCTTTTATTTGATTTTTTTATGTAATAAAATAAAAAGTTCAATAATTAGTTGAAAATCAACTTTATTTATCAAAGATTTTTGGAATATTAAATACTCTGTGCCATTGAATATCAAATCCTATATTTAAGTTTTATCATCTATAATTTTGTTTGAAAATAATAAGTTAGTATTTATTTTTATAATAGTAACTATTTTTTCTTGACAAAGCTCGGGGGGGGGGTATAATGATATTGGTTAAATAAAGTTTAATCAATATAAATTTTCTATATAATTATATAGTATGAAAGTTCTTTACAAAATAAAAAGTTATATAAAATAATAAAAAAATAAGAACGAATACGACAGTGATTATTAGAATTTAGATCTGTAAAGATACAGTAACATATCAGTGCAACAGAAAAAATTGGGTATGAACCTAAGTAGTTGAAAATCTATTTTAATTTTTGTTCTAGAAAAGAGGTATCCTAGTGAATAAAAGTTATATTTGTTTAATTGTAGTATCAATTTTATTGATAATAGTAACAGGATGTGGTTATTCAAAAGAAGAAAAGGAAGACATGGAAAAATTAAAGACGCAAGCATCCTTAAATGCATTAAATTATATAAAAAATAAATATAATTTTTCTGCTAAAGTAATATCAACAGAAATAGAAAAAGAAGATACAGGTCCTGTTATTAATTTTCAACCTAAGCCAACTAAATATGTATTTGTAAATTGTGAGTATAATAAAAAAAGTTTTCAAGTATATATACGTGGTGATGAAGTCACTATTGATGGTGTTGACAACTATCAATTTATGGAAATAAAAAATGATATTATAAAATTAATAAATTCAAAGACGGGATTAGAAGCATATAGTAGCAATATTAAATATGGTAAGATTGCTAGTAATCCAAACGGACTGATAAAAGAATTATATACTAAAAATAATCTAAATGAAATTATCAATAATGGTAGCAATAACTTTAAAATTTTAGTAAGTTATATTAATGGTAAAAATTTAGAATTTATTAAAAAAAATAATTTATTTAAAGATATAAAAAATGCTATTATATTTTTAGTTAATTTTCATGATAGAAAATCTTATGAAGCCTTTAAAAAACAAAATTATTCTGAAGATATAGATGCTCTTAAAGAAGGTGCAGTTAATATTGAAAGTGCTTATGTACTATATAATAGCGAGTATTATTACAAATTTGACATGAAAAAAATCGATAATATTAATTATTATTATGATGGAGAAGCATATAAAAATTTTAAATTAAGTATTACTTCGATATCTGATGTAACTAATGTATCCGATTATAAAAAAGTAACTCAAATATTTCCAGCTTATAAAATTAATGGAACTTGTACTATTGAAAAGGAATATGAAAAACTATATATTTACATTCCTTCAAATAAATTTTCTAAATATAACTTAGACAATATTGAATTTGTAATTGAAACTATAGATAGAATGTACCTAGGTTCTCAGCTTGAAAAAAGTGGTGATTATCTAGTTGGACATATTAACATTCCTAATTGTCAACAAAGCTCTAAATTGAAATTTACAATAGTTTACAGTAAATAATAATTGAATAAATAATTTGTTCACCAAAAAAATGATAATAAAAAGGAGAATAAAAATAATGAATCAAAATAATATTGAAACACTTAATTTTAATGAAAATAATAATATAAATAATAAACCTAAAAAAAAATCAAATAAAGTAATAGCTGTTGTTATAACAATGTTGATTATATTTATGATATATAATATCACAGCGAAGAATAATGATAATTTACTTTATGGAAAGTGGAGTTGCGATTCTAATATAGAAATCATATTAAAAAAGACTAAAGAATTTGAACTATATGATGCTAATAATAAAAGCAATCTAGATATTATAGGTTCCTTTAAAGTAGATAATGTACAAAAAGATAGTATAACAAAAAAATATACTGTTACAATGAAATCAAACAATCGAACTGTTTCAGGTGAAAAGCTTACTGATGATTATACAACAAGGTACGAATTTGCAATAGATATTGAAAATCCAAAAAAATTAGCATTAATAAATGTAATAAGTTATAATACGTATTATTGTACAAAAAAATAAATATTTTTTAATACTACCATATGAATAAATTTTATACATTAAATACATATTATTTTGGATTAACATGATGGAATTTATAACAAACAATAAGTTATAAATCTTTTTTTTTAATGCCTTAATTTACCTTTATATATAGGAAAAATTATTATTTTATGTTATAATTAGATTATATGATTAAGACTAATTAATTATAGGTATATTAAAGAATTGAGTGATGGTATGAGAATAGGTTTAGATATAGATAACGTTGTAACTGATTTCGATAAAAAAATATTAGAAGAATTTTATAAAGAAGATAATAATAAATATAGCATATAGGATGATTAGATGAAAGTATATATAGTAAGACACGGTCAAGTTCCACATAATGCTTTGAATCAATATAATACTAGTGATGAAGATTTAACATATTTAGGAATAA
>CAYTKH010000014.1:18119-19156 GCA_964438315.1 uncultured Muribaculaceae bacterium
AGCAAGCAGAAGAATTAAGAAGAAAAATTCAAAATATACATTTTGATATTGTTATATCATCACCATTATTAAGAGCTACTCATACAGAATATATACTTACAAATTATGATAATAGTATAATTACTGATGAAAGATTAAGAGAAAGAAGCTGTGGTACTTTAAGTGGACAACCACTTGAAGTTACAAATAGAGAAGAATATTGGAATTATTATAGTAATGTTCAATATGGTATAAATGAAAATATTCAAGATTTCTTCAAAAGGGTTTATAGTTTTTTAGATGAACTAAAAACTAAAGATTACGAAAGTGTTTTAATAGTTGCTCATAGTGGAGTTTCAAAAGCATTTAGTAGTTATTTTGAAGGAATAAACGATGGTAAATTTCTAAATAGAGGCTTAAAAAATTGTGAAATAAAAGAATATGAAATGTAAGGAGAAATATATGAAATTGACAAAAAAATAGCATTACAAATGCTTGAAGGTTTTAGAGGGACAACTCAAAGCGATAGATGGATAGAACATTGTATTTGTGTAGGAGATACAGCAGGAAAAATTGCACAAGCTCTAAACGAAAAAGGTCATAGTGTGGATGTAGATAAAACAATAACACTCGGATATGTACATGATATTGGCAAATATAATGGAGAATCTCATGGACATGAGATAAGTGGATATAACTATTTAAAAGAAAAAGGATATGATGAGGAATATTGTAATATATGTATAACACATTCATATTTGAACAATGACATTATTTGCACAGCTGGAGGAGTTCCAAATCCAGAAGATAAACCTTCTATAGCAGAATTTATAAAAACGCATAAATACACAATAGAAGAAAAATTAATAAACCTATGTGATTTAATGTGTCCACAAGGTGGAAAAGTATTTACAATAGATAAAAGGTTAATTGATATTATGATTAGAAGAGGGGCTTATTCAAATACACAATATCATATTAAAGAAACATATAGATTAAAGGAATATTTTGATAGCTTATTAGGTTATAACTTATATGATTTATTCCCAGAAATAAAA
>CAYTKH010000015.1:0-18350 GCA_964438315.1 uncultured Muribaculaceae bacterium
GACATGTACATGGGAGACTACTTATTATTCAAGTTTTGAATATGATAAAACAACAATTTTATATAGCACAGTTGATACGTTATATAGAACTGATACATTATATGAAACTAAAACATTACTTGACTATACGACTTACACCTTTACAGCTGTTACTGCCTCACCAACTATGACCCAAAAATTTGATGTTTTGAATAGAACCTGTGCCGTTTTTGATGGAGGTCTCACTAGAGAATATGGTGTTGGTATTAATGGAGGTGGTGCTATGTTTGCTTCTTATGGGGATTCACGTACAGGTAGTATATACCTTTGTGGAAAAAACATGAGGGTAAGTACCACTTCATCTATGTATGACTATACGAAATATATTGTAGTTGATGATGATGAATATCAACACAGTTACGAATTGGATATAGCTGGTTCTTTTTACCGGAATAAACATGCATTTCTTAGTAGTAATAGCAATCAGTATGGTAGTAAATACCACAAAGAATATTATCATACGTTTACTGATGGTGTAATCGAACTATATAAGCCAGATAATATCAGTACGATTATCAAAACTGGAACAATTTGGGGAAGCCCAACATCTACTATTACTAATGTAGCTGGATATAAGGAAGTGGAGGCAGAAAAAAGGACTAGAATAACATCAACTGAAACTAGAACAACTTCAACACGTACAGTAACATATTCATCTACATCAAATTGTAGATAATAAAGAATATCGTAAGATGTTCTTTTAATTTTGTCTATTAAATATTCTAAAAATATTTTTTTTTCATACAATTAAACAGGTGATAAATATGGAATTTAAGGAAGGCGATTATGTAACCAGAAAATCATATAATAATGACATTGTCTTTAAAATAATAAAGATAGAAAATGATATATACTACTTAAAAGGTAAAAATATTAGATTATATGCAGATAGTAGTAAAGATGATTTAACTAGTGTAAATAAAGATGAAGATATAGAAAAGGATGAAATTTTCTTAGATAGAATTAAACCAGTACCACTAGATAGAGATGATTACTTCTATATACCAGGGAAAATACTACATATTGATACTGAGTGTAGCTTAAGTAAGTAGAACTTAAATCACCTACAAAGTCTTATAGATAAAGGGAAAAATGACATTTTTGAAATTTATTTTAAATATATATAAACACTAAAATTTTTAAAAATTTGGTGTTTTTTTTTGAAGATTCTGCACACCTACTTAGGGGGTGACGCTCCTTAAGTAACTAATTTTACATACCGATTAAGTACATATATTTTGTATTTTTCGGTATTTTTTTATGCCATGAAAAAGGAAGGAGGAAAAGCATGAGTACATTTAAAATAAATAAGAATAGAGATTTTACTGTAATGAGTAATTATCATTTACGAGATAAGAATTTATCTTTAAAAGCAAAAGGACTACTTTCTTTTATGCTTAGTTTACCAGATGATTGGGATTATTCACTTCGTGGACTTGTTGCAATCTGTAAAGAGAGTAAAGACGCAATTCGATCTACACTAAATGAATTAAAGTTCCATTATTACCTACAAATAGAACGAATAAGAGATGAAACTGGCAAGTTTGAATATAATTATCTCATTTATGAAAAACCTTATAGAACACGCTTTAAAACACGAAATCCACCAGATACGGATTTTCCGTATACGGATGAACCAAATACGGATAACCAGCCACAAATAAATACTAAAGAATCAAATACTAAAGAACAAATAGATAAAATAGATAAATTAGATAAAACGGGAATTTTCGAGAATGATCCAGAAGAAGTTAAGCATAACATTTTAACTTTAGAGCTTATAAATCTTAATTATATAAGTGAAGATGATGCTACTTCTTTTTATTATGATAATCTGTTTCGGCAATATTTAAGTGATGGACATAATTACAAAGAACTCTATAGTGCTATTCATTATATTGTTCCAAGAGTTATGGGAAGAAACTTTATTGATGAAGAAGGAAATGAGATTACAAATAAATATGGATATTTCAAAAATGCTGTCGAATCTAATTTTAGAAGGTTTGAAAATTATTCAGAAGAATTATACACAGATGAGTATTGTCAAAAAATTCTTAATGACATTGAGGGGAGGTGATGAAAGTGAATAAATGCAAAGTGATTGCTGTGGCAAACCAAAAGGGTGGAGTTGGTAAAACTACCACTACTTTTAATTTAGGAGTAGCTCTTGCTATGGAAGGTAAAAAGGTTCTATTAGTTGATGCAGATCCTCAAGCAGATTTAACTACTTATATGGGATGGCATAATACAGATAAGATTTTTCCAACTATTTCAACACTTATGACAAGATCTATAACTGATGAAGAAATAAATACTAAAGAAGCTATTTTACATCATAACGAAGGCGTAGATTTGATTCCATCTAATCTTGAAATGGATACAATGGAAATAAGTTTAGTAAATGCAATGAATAGAGAATATACCATGAGAACTTGTATATCAGAAGTGAGAGAAAATTATGATTATATCTTGATAGATTGTAGACCATCCTTAGGCATGATAACTATAAATGCCTTAGCAAGTGCTGATAAAGTTATTATTCCAGTTCAATCAGAATTTCTTGCAGCAAAAGGTATGAGTCGACTAATGAATACTTTACTAAGTATTAGAAAAAAGATAAATCCAAAACTAGAAGTTGGGGGAATCATTTTAACAATAGTTGATGGAAGAACCAATTTATCCAAAGATATTAGTCAGGAGTTAAGAGAAACTTATGGAACAGTATTTAAGTTGTTTGATACTCAAATTCCTAAAGCTGTGAAAGCAGCTGAATCTACAAGAATGGGTGAAAGTATTTTGTCTTATGACAAGAATAGCAAAATTGCTCAAAGTTATATCAATCTTGCAAAGGAGGTGATAAGTTGTGAACGAGAAGAAAAAACAAGAAATACCAATACCGTTCGAGCTAGATGATTTTTTTACAACTCAAAGTGATCGTGATGATGATTTAAAAGAGAAAATTGAACAAATAGATATTTCTCTTATTGATAATTTTAAAAACCATCCATTTAAAGTCCTAGAGAATGAAGAACTAAATTCATTAAAGAATAGTATTCAGGAACGAGGTATAGATACTCCTACTATTGTTAGGAAAAAAGAAGATGGAAGATATGAAATGATTTCAGGTCACAGAAGAATGTATGCTTCTAAGTTATTAGGTTTAGAAAAAATACCTTGTGTAATTAAAGATTTATCTGATGATGAAGCAACAATCATTATGGTGGATAGCAATTTACAGCAAAGGAAACAACTGTTGCCTTCTGAGAAAGCATTTGCCTATAAAATGAAATATGATGCTATGAAACATCAAGGGAAAAGAACAGATTTAACTTCTGGACCATTGGACCAAAAGTCTACTGCTGAGAAGATTGGTAAAGAAGCTAAAGAAAGTGAAAAAACGGTTAGAAGATATATTCGATTAACTTATCTTATCCCAGAATTATTAAAAATTGTGGATAATTCGGAATTAGATATATCACCTTCTATGGCACTTAGACCTGCTGTTGAAATTTCATATCTGAAAGAGAATGAACAAGATTTTTTATTAAAGTATATTGAAATGAACCTTGTTACTCCCAGTTTAGCTCAAGCAATAGATATTAAAGAACTTAGTCAGAAAGGAAAACTATCTAAAGAGGTATTAGAGAATATTATGGATAAAGAAAAACCAAACCAAGCTTTAAAGTTTTCTATTCAAGAAGAAAAGTTATTTAATGTTTTGCCTAAAAATATTGAAAGAGATAAAGTAGAAGATTTTGTTTTAAAGGCGTGTAGCTATTATACAAAGCATCTAAAACAAAGGGATTTAGGAAGGTGATGTTTATGATTTAAATAATATAAATTTAATTTGCACATTTGTTAAAAAAATTTTTTCCCATATAATGCAAATTAAGAAAGGATGAGTTTTATGAGAAATAGAATTATAGTAATTACTACTTTAGTATTGATGTTAATTGCAGGAGTATTTTGTTGGAATAATGTTAGTAGATATACTTTCAAAAAAGGAACCAAGATTCAAGATACTAAAGAAAAATCAAAAAGTGTTGAAAATAAAGAAGTAATTGAAACTACAGAAGAACAAAAAACTAAAAATGGTTTACAAGATGATAAAGTAGATGAAAAAATAGAATCTACTGAAAAGGATACAGAGAAAGTTGAAGCTATTACTCCATCTAAGGAAGTAAAAGAAGTCAAGCAATCTAATCCGAATCCAAAGCAAGAGGTAAAACAAGAAGAATCAAATGGAAATGTTGCTATTGTTGAACCTAAGAAGCAAGAGATTTGGGAATCTCTTGGTATGACAAAAGATCAGTATTACAATCAACCTATGTATAGTTGGGAAAGAGTTGATTTTAAATCAAGAGAGGAATGTGTAACACATGGAGATAAATATGAACCATATGTTAATGGAGAGGTTTTATATAATTGTCGAGATGTTACAAGTCCTTCTGGTAAATATTTAGGAGCAATGTTCGATCTAGAAAAATTAAATTAGAACTCATGGAAGTTCTTTTTTTATTGTTTAAATTCTTATTAAAGGAGGAGATATAAATGTTTAAAGGAAAAATAAGAATGATTATATTATTAGCTTTAACATTTATGGGTTCATTGATAGGACTTCAAAATGTTGATGCTGCAACTGATAAAATTTCCTCAGGGGAATATGTTAAAGGACCATATTACTATATGCATGAGAAAGGATCACGCTCTCTATGGGAACAAACATCTATGATTAAAAGAAATAGTGATGGTGCTTTTGTTTATTGTGTACAACCTTTTGTACGAATTAAAAGTGATGCAACCTATGAAGTAACAACAGAAGATATGGCAAGTGTTGCCAATATTAGTTATGAAAATTGGAAAAGAATTGAAAAGGTTGCCTATTATGGATATGGTTATAATGAGAACGGAATAGACCATACTGATATTAGATGGTATCCAGCAACTCAAATGATTATTTGGCAACTTGCTGATCCAACAGTAGATAGCTTTTTTACAACTTCATTAAGAGGACAAAGAGATGATTCTATTTTGGCAAACGAAATTGCAGAGATAAATAGATTAGTTGATAGCCATGCTACTACTCCTAATTTTAATGATGTTCCAAATGAAATGGTTATTGGAAATACAATTACAATCAATGATTCTAATAATGTATTATCTAACTATAATATTGAAAATGTTGTGGGAGGAAATGTTAGTAAAAATGGTAATAGTTTAAATATTACTGCTACTCAAGTTGGAGATATTACTTTTAGTCTAAATAAAAATGGAAATCGTTATGGAGAACCTACTAGACTTTATTATGCTACTGACAGTCAAAATGTTGTTCGTAGAGGGAATATAGATCCAATAAGAAAACCTATGAAGATTAAAGTTATCGGAGGAACTGTAACTCCAAATAAGGTCGATGAAGAAACTCTTACTAATGTGCCACAGGGAACAGAAAGCTCACTTGAAGGTGCTGTGTATGGAATCTATAAAGAAGATGGTACTAAGGTAGGAACAGTAACTACTGGAGCAGATGGTAGAGCTACTTCTGATTATCTACCTAGTTTAGGAAGATTTTATTTATTAGAAGAAAAACCTTCTAAAGGGTATCAACTTGATAAAAATAAATATTATTTTGAGCTTACAACTACTAATTTGCATCCAGAAGTACAAGTATTTGAAAAAGTTATAAGTCTTGATTTTGATTTTACTAAAGTGTATGCTGATTCAAAAACTGGAATCATGACACCAGAAACAGGCGTTGTATTTGGTATTTATAATAATAAAAATGAAGAAGTTAGAAGATTAACTACTGATGCACAAGGAAATATTAAATTCAAATTGCCTTATGGATCTTACACAGTAAAACAACTTACTGCAACTCCAGGTCACGAAAAAGCAGAAGATTTTACTTTAGAAGTTAGAGAAACAGGTTCTGTTGTAAAAAAAGTAATTGCTAATGCCGAAATTCGTGCTAAACTAAAAGTTGTAAAGATTGATGATGAAACAAAAGAAGTAATTAAAAGAAGTAATATTAAGTTTAAAATCTATGATATAAAGAAAAAGGAATATGTTTGTCAAACCGTAACTTATCCAGAAAAGAAAACTTACTGTGAATTTTCTACTGATGAGAATGGTGAATTTATGACACCATATATGCTAGATTCTGGTACTTATAGATTAGAAGAAATCGATCAAAGAATAGATGGATATTTGTGGAATAAGGTATCACAAGAATTTACTATTGATGAAAATTCAGAATTAGTAACTGATTCAAAGTATGGTATTATTTTCTCTACAGAGTTTGCTAATAAACCTGTTAAAGGAGAAGTACAAATTAAGAAAACTGGAGAAACTTTTACAATTGCTGAAAAAGGATTTGAGTATTCTACTAAATCATTAGAAGGTGTATTGTTTGGATTATATGCAGCAGATGATATTGTAATCAATGACAAGATTGTTATTACAAAAGGAACGAAAGTTGCAGAAAAAAGAACTGATAAAGATGGCAATATTACTTTTGATAAATTATATTTGGGGAAATATTATATTCAAGAAATTGCTACTTTAGATCATTATGTTTTGGATGAAAATAAATATGAATTTGAGCTTAAATATAAAGATCAATACACACCTGTTATTCTTTACTCAAAGGCAATTATGAATATCTTAAAAACTGGTAAATTAGAGTTTACTAAAACAGATATTTCTGAATCTAAAGCTTTACCTAATACTCTTGTTGAGATTTATACAGAGGATGATAAGTTAGTTTTTAGTGGAAGAACTGATGAGAATGGAAAAATTGTTATTGAGAAAATCCCACAAGGAAAATATTATATTTTAGAAAAAGAAGCTCCAGAAGGATATAAGATTAACGAAGAAAGAATGCCTTTTGAAATCAAAGAAAACGGTGACATCATTAAAGTAACAATGAAAGATGATGATATAACTGGAACTTTAGAATTTACTAAAGTAGATATTTCAACAGATCAAGCATTACCTCATACTCTTATTGAAATTTATACAGTAGATGATAAATTAGTTTTTAGTGGAAGAACTGATGAGAATGGAAAAATCATAATAGGAAATCTAAAATATGGAAAATATTATATTTTAGAAAAAGAAGCTCCAGAAGGATATGAAATCAATCCTGATAAGATGTATTTTGAAATCAAAAGTGACGGAGAAATTGTTAAATCTGTTATGAAAGATGAAAAGATTATTGATGTTCCAATCACAGATAAAACGGATTATAAAGAAGTTATTATTGCAGGTGCTATTTTAATGTTAGTAGGAACAGGAATTGTTATCTATGGTAATAAGAAAAAAAGAAAATAATAATAAATTATCTAAGAGCTGGTTAATTATAACTGGCTCTTTATTATTTATTGCAGGTATTTGTATTATCCTTTTTGATGTTTTATTTGATAAAAATATTGATAAAAATGAAAATAATGCTTTAAAGGAGTTTTATATTCAAGAATCTAAAATAGTTGAGGATAAACAAGAAGAAGTAGTTGAAGTACCAGTTGAGGAAAAGAAATCTCAGAAGATAGAGTATATTGCTGCTCTTAAGATTCCTAAAATAAATTTAGAAAGAGGTTTAGTTAATCCTAGTAGTTATCTTAATAATATTCAATATAATGTTGCTTTTTTAAAGGATAGTGCCATGCCAGATCAAACAAATGGTAATGTTATCTTAGCAGCTCATTCTGGTAATGCACGAATATCTTATTTTAGAAAATTAGATAAGTTATCTATTGATGATAAAGTTTTGATTGATTATAAAGGAAAGACTTATACCTATTCTGTAGTTCATATTTACGATATTGAAAAAACTGGTAAAGCAAAAATTATTAGAAATCAAAATACAAATACCTTAACCTTAATAACCTGCAGACATAATACCAATAATCAAATAGTAATAATCTGTGAATTGCTAGATGTATCATAAATTGCACATTTTTCTAATTAGTTTATTTATTATATAATGCTATTGGAGGCACGAAAATGATTAGATATGACTTGGAAGAAGATGTTACTGATGAGGTATTAGAACAAAATTTACAACCGTTTTTAGACAAAATTAGCAAGTATATTAAAGATAATGTTGCAAATGATTTTGTTGCTGCTGATATAGCAATTGCTTATCAAACTGATGCTTTATATGCAGAACCTTTTGATGTAGTTATAGGTGGAGCATTAGATGATTTGGCACAAACAACGAATAGTTTTTGTAATAAGGATGAAATCAAAAAAATTTTAGAAGAAAAACATCATTTAAAAATTATAAATGATAATCCAATTGAGTTAGAAGAAATTAAGGACAAGTGAAGTCCTTTTTGTTTGGAAGGAATGATAATTATGAATAATGAAAAGTTAATTAAGGAAAAGCTAAGAGTGTTTGAAAAACTAATAAGTTCAGGATATAATACCGATAAAAAAATATTAGATATGAAGATAGAAGATATTATCTTATTATCTAATTTTACTAGAACAGATCTTAATATTGCTGTTGGAATCAAACAGGCACTTTTGAGCAAATCATTAGTTTCATATATATGTGGAACAGATAATAAAAATTAAAATTTGTCAATTATAGGAGGTGATGCCATCTTCTTTTTTTGCACATTTCTGTTTGCAAAAAGGTTTTGATAAAATGATGCCGAGGTGAAGAAAATGGAAAAAATAATATTAGAGATTGATCGTGATTGGATTGAACCTTTTTGTGATTCATTCGGAGAAGTAAAGTCAGATATTTTAGTAAATCTTTTAAAAGAAAATAAGAAATATCAAGATTTTTTTAGAGAAAAGGAAAAAATATTAGACACATACCCTAAATTAAGAGAATTAATTGAGAATGAAGAAATCGTGGAATTATCTAAAGAAGAAGTCAAGGGAATAACTAAAATAGAAAGATTATGGTTAGATGTAAAAGGTATCCAGGATGAAGAAATATTTTTAAAAGGTATTCAAGTAGGATACTTAATATTTAAAAAAATAGGTTTAATTAAAGATTAAATGGTAATCAGAAATGGTTGCCTTTTTATTTGATTTTAATTAGGTAAAGGAGAGATGGAATATGTTAAATCAAATAGTTTTAGTTGGTAGACTAACAAGAGAACCTGAAATAAAAAATGTAGATGATGTAAAAAGTGTTAGTAATGTAACGCTAGCAATACCTAGAAGTTATAAAAATGCTGATGGGGAATATGATACTGATTTTGTTGATGTAACTCTATGGAATGGAGTTGCCCAAAATACAGCAGAGTATTGTAAAAAGGGAGATTTAATTGGTGTTAAAGGTAGAGTCCAAACAGATTCCTATGAAAATGAAGAAGGAAAAATGGTTTCAAAGTTAAATGTAATTGCTGAGAAAGTAACCTTTCTATCTCAAGCTAAAGAAGCTCCAGAACCTGCTAGATAATAAGTATGAGTGAACACAAATATAGAGATTTATTATGGGAAAAAGCTTCTAAAGAGTTTGAAGATTTTAAAAAAGAACAGTTAAATGAATCCAAAGAAATTATATTTGATAATGCTTATAAAATATCTATGTTAAGTGATTTTACTGATATGTGTGATCCTGATTGTGGATGTCTTTCTTTAGATGAGGTAAAGGCATTATTAAAAGAAGATTATCCTGTTCATACTTTATATAATTACTATATGGATACAGATGAAGGAAGTATAAGTGATTTATACGAGGCAATTTGGTATCAACTGAGCAATGATGTAAAGGTATATAAAGATGAACAGAAATCTAAAAAACGAGATAAAGATGCAAGGTAAAATAATGAGTCATTAGTTAATTCTAGTGACTCTTTTTACTTTTTTAGGAAGGAGGAAGGTCATGAAAGAATATTTAATTACTGTAACATCAGAGGTTACTAAACACTATATGATTGATGCATCTTCTAATGAAGAAGCAATATGTGCAGCTCTAGATTATTTCATGGAAGGATCAGAAGAATTAGAAAAAGAATCGGAAATGAATAATGTTATGATAAATATTGAATCTATTGGTGAGATAGATGAAGATGAGCTTGAAGAAGAAAACTGATTTTTAAATACTGAGTTGGATTTATCTACTCAGTTATTTAGCAAGTATTGAAAAGTTCCTCCCACCGAGGACTTTTCCCGTATTATGGGGAAATCCCCAATCCCCTAATTTTTTGCAAAGGAGGCAAAAATATGAGTGAACTATTATTTTTTCTATTAGGTTTAGTTATTGGAGGACTCACAGGTATTACTTTAATGTGTATGCTTCAAATAAATAGAATTGCAGATGAAAGACTAATTAGGTCAGTTGATAATAATGAGAACAAGGACAGTTAAGAAAAATTTTTGGTTAAATCATGCAGAAGATAGACAATTAAAAGATTTATCTTCTTTACTTAATTTAAGTGAAGCTGATACTTTTAGAAAATTGCTATATGAAACTTATGTTAAAGCAAATCCACCTAAAGAGTTTTATGATGCCATTGATAAGATAAATAAAATTGGTGTTAATATTAACCAGCTCACAAAGATTGCAAACTCTACGAATAAGATTTATGTTTATGATTTGAATAAACAATTTAATGAACTTAATAGTCTTGTTGAAAACATTAAGGAGAAATATCTTTAGGTAATTATGGCAACGGTTGGAATATGGAAAATTTGTAGTAGTTTAAATCAGGTTATTAAGTACACTACTAATGAAGAAAAAACAGATATAAAAAATTATAAAGGATTGGATCAATCTTTAGAATATATTAAAGATGATTTTAAAACTGAGAAAAGCTTGTTTATAGATGGAATCAATTGTGATTCTAGTAATGCTTTAAAAGAAATGGTGGATGTTAAAAAAAGATTTATGAAAACGGATGGTATTTTGGGATGGCACGCTTATCATTCTTATAGAGAAGGAGAGATTACTCCAGAACTTGCACATGAAGTTGGATTAAAAGTTGCTAATGAGACGTGGGGAGATCGATTCCAAGTTGTTGTTAGTACCCATGTGAATGGAAAATGTATTCATAATCATTTTGTAATCAACTCTGTTTCATTTGTCGATGGCAAAAAATATTATGCTAATCGAACAACTTATGCTGAACTCAGAAGATTATCTAATTCAATATGTAGTGATTATGGACTTAGTACTTTAGAAGAAAAGAAAACCAAATCAGGAATCAATTATCTTAATTATCAGAATAAAGCAGTAATCTATACTAATTATTATAAAACAGCAAAAGAAGATTTGGATATTGCTATATCTCAATCTCATACCTATCATGAATTTTTAAATATTATGAGCAATATGGGTTATGAAGTTACTAATCGTTCTGGAAAATTAAGTATAAGAGGAAATAATTATAAACGAAATATTAGAATTGAGAGATATTTTGGTATGGATTATTCTATAGAGAATATCGATAAACAAATTCAAGGATTATATGTTCCAGTTACAAGAACTTATTATCATAATAAAAAGCCAAAAGATGATATATTTAAAATTCTAATGAAACCTAAATATAATAGTTTTTATAGTATGTATATTAGGTATTGTAATATTCTAGGTAATTATCCGAATTTTGTTAAAAGACAATATATTTCTTCTAATATGAGAGAAGATATAAACAGATTAGAAGAACTAAGTAGTCATGCCATCTTCTTAGCCAAGAATCATATTGAGAATGAAGAACAATTTTTTTCTTTTCTAACCAATAAAGAACAAGAAATAGATGATTTAAAAAATCTGAGAGAAGATTTATGGAGAAAACTCAAAAAGTTATCTCCTCAGGAACAAGAAGATGTAAAAAAACAACTTAGAGAAATTAGGGAAAAGATTAAACCATTAAATGAAGAATTAAAAATTTGTGAAAAAATTAGAGCAAAAAAAGATTCCATAAAAGAGAATCTTGATAATTTAAAAGATAAGGAGATGATATTAGATGAACACATCAGGTGATGCTGCAGAACAAATTGTTAGAATATCCTTAGAAGGATTTGAAGTTGCAGCAAAGATAACTGGACATGGTGCTAAAGATATTGCTGCTTTACTCTATGCTGTTATGAAAGATAAAACTAAAACTGCAGGAAAAACAAAATTAAAAAATATGCTTAAGTCAGGTAAGGAATTAAAAGTCTTTTCTGTAAGGCAAGAAGATTTTAAAAAGTTTACAGAAGAAGCAAAAAGGTATGGTATTCTTTATAGTGCTTTAATCAATAAGAAAAACAAGTCTAATGATGGAATTGTTGATATTATGGTTCGAGCTGAGGATGCCTCTAAAATAAATCGTATTGTGGAGAGATTTAAAATGTCTAGGTATGATGATATTTCTATTAGAAGTAGTGTTGAAAAGTCTAAGAATGAAAAAAATGCAGTTGATAAAGGTGTGAAAGAAAAATCACCACAGGATCGAGAAAAAGATTCTGAAAAAGATAAACCTTTAAAGAAAGAAGAACAATCCCTAAACCCCCATTTGGCAAAGACCGAAAAAAGCCCTCAGTCAAAGCCTTCCTCAGAAATGCAAAAGACTTCGGATCAGGGTACTAGAATGAAAGATAAACCTTCTGTTAAAAAGAAATTAGAAAAAGCAAAGACAGAAGTTAAAAATCGTGAAAATTCTAAGTCAAAAACCGAAGTTATCAAAGATGTTCCTATAAAGAAAAAAGATTCTAAGGAGAAAATCAGATAATGAAAGAAGTATTAAAGATTTTAGAATTAGATAAGTATGAATTAGGGATTATTATAAATGCACTAAATGAAATGAGAAATAGACTTATAAATGAACAAAGAGAAACTGATCCTGTTGATGAAGTATTACTAAAAGCACTAGATGCTCCAGAGAAAAAAAGATACTTTCATCGTGATCGTTTTGCCGATAGTAGATGAAGAACAAAAATCAAAATTCTAAAATAGTATATTTTTTAGGTTTTGTACCAGTAATATGGATTGCTTTACTAATTGCTCCTTCTTTTAACGGAGGAGTACCAAGTATAATTAAGGATTTTCCAATTCGTATGGAGAATCCTTTTTCTATTATCTGGTGTAGTGATTCTTTAAAAGTAATTCTGTTATTTAGTGTTATTTATATTTTATGGATTGGTATTTATATTTCTACTAAAAGAAATTATCGGAAAGGTGAAGAACATGGTAGTGCCAGTTGGGGAGATGCCACTAAGGTAAATAAGAATTATGAGCAAAATCCTTTTTCATCTAATAAGATATTAACTCAAAATGTTTCTATTGGTTATGATGGTAAAAAGCATAGAAGAAATTTGAATACTATTGTAATTGGTGGTTCTGGAGCAGGTAAAACAAGATTTTTTGCAAAGCCAAATGTTATGCAAGCAAACACTTCTTTTATAATATTAGATCCGAAAGGTGAAATAGCAAGAGATGAAGGATATTTGCTTGAACAAAAAGGATATGTTGTTAAAGTTTTGGATTTAATCAATATGGATAAATCCCATTGTTATAATCCTTTTGTTTATCTTCAAAATGATAATGATGTTCAAAAACTTGTGAGTAATATATTTAAAGCAACTACTCCTAAAGGTTCTACAAGTAGTGATCCATTCTGGGATACTGCAGCTTCCATGTTATTACTAGCACTTGTATTTTACCTATGGTATGAAGCACCTACTGATGAGCAGAATTTTCCAATGGTTATGGAACTTTTGAGAGCAGGAGATGTCAAGGAAGATGATGATAGTTATATAAGTCCACTAGATATATTATTTAATCAATTAGAAGTTGATGTTCCAAACCATATAGCTGTTAAATATTATAGAGATTATCATTCAGGATCAGCCAAAACTTTAAAGTCTATTCAAATTACACTTGCTTCTAGGTTAGAAAAATTTAATTTAAGTAGTCTTGCTAGTCTAACACAGACTGATGAGTTGGAACTAGATAAAATTGGAGAAAGAAAAACTGCATTATTTGCTATTATTCCAGATAATGACAGTTCCTTTAATTTCTTGGTTAGTGTTCTTTATACTCAATTATTTCAACAGTTATTTTATACTGCTGATTATAAATATGGAGGTAGTTTACCAATTCCAGTCCATTTCTTGATGGATGAATTTGCCAATGTAAGTCTGCCAGATGATTTTGAAAAAATTTTGAGTGTCATGAGGTCAAGACAAGTCTCAGTAAGCATCATACTTCAAAATTTAGCCCAGCTTAAGGCATTATTTGAGAAACAATGGGAGAGCATTGTTGGTAATGCTGATGAATTACTTTACCTTGGGGGAAATGAACAATCCACTCACAAATTTATTTCAGAACTTATGGGAAAGGCAACAATTGATCTTAATACTTATGGAAAAAGCACAGGTCATTCTGGAAGTTACTCTACTAATTATCAATTGAATGGTAGAGAACTTATGACACCAGATGAAGTCAGATTATTAGACAATCGGTATGCTATCCTTTTTATTCGTGGTGAAAGACCAATAATAGATTATAAGTATGATGTTTTAAAGCACCCAAATGTGTCTTTATCAGCAGATGGAAAAGCTAAACCTTATATTCATGGTGAAGTAACAAATGCTGTTGCATCTGTGAATCTTGATTTCTCAACTATTACTAGATTAAAAAATAAAGATGATGAAACTGATTCTACTATTTTAGATGATTATGAAGTGGTTTCATCAGATGATGTAGAAAAATATTTTAAGAAAGAAGGAATGTTATGAAAAATTTAATTAAAAAATTAAAACAAGTTATAATTGATTTACCAAATTATGCAAAAGTCAATATCAATAAATTCAAAAGTAGATTAGGAAAAAGAGGTGTTAAAATATTTAAAAATGCCTCTTTTTGTTTATTAGTTATGACAATAGCAGGAACTTCTACAGTAGTTTTAGCTGCAGATGATCCACTTGCAGTAGTTAATAATCTTTCTAATTTTATTTTTGGACTTATCCGAGCAATTGGAATGATTATTTTAGCTTTTTCTGTGGTTCAAATTGGTTTATCCATTAAAAGTCACGATCCATCACAACGAGCTAATGGTTTTTTAACTTTTGCTGGTGGAGTTGTAATCACTTTTGCTAAAGAAATTTTGAACATGATTACTGGAGGATAAAATCCTTCTCTATATGAAAAGTGAGGTGATCTAATTGAGTGATAATTGGATTGTTCAAAATTTGGAAAATGCACTTAATACTTGGAATTCCAAATTAGCAGAAATTTGGAATCTAGTCACACAGACTCCAGAAACCTTTAAAGGTGGAGCTATTTGGAATGTTATAAAAAATATCTATGGTGGTATGCAAGCAATAGGATTTGCTCTATTAGTTTTGTTTTTTGTTATTGGAGTAATGAAAACCTGTAGTTCTTTAACAGAAGTAAAAAAACCAGAACACGCCCTAAGATTATTTCTTAGGTTTGCTATTGCTAAAATTGTTGTCACCTATGGTATGGATTTGATGCTTTCATTATTTAAAATCTCACAAGGTATTGTATCTAAGATTATGACAATATCTAATATTACTAGCTCTACTAATTCTACTTTACCAACAGCAATGATAAAAGCAATTGAAGATTGTGGATTCTTCGAGAGTATTCCACTCTGGGCAGTCACTTTAATCGGAGGACTTATAGTAACTGTTCTATCCTTCATCATGATTATGTCAGTTTATGGAAGATTCTTCAAATTATATCTCTATACAGCAATAGCACCTATACCTCTGAGTACTTTTGCAGGGGAACCTGTCCAAAATGTCGGAAAAAGTTTTTTAAAAAGTTATTCTGCAGTTTGTTTAGAAGGTGCAATTATAATTTTATCTTGTATTATCTTTAGTCTATTTGCATCTACTCCACCAGTAGTTAATTCTGATGCAGCAGCCGTAACACAAGTCTGGACCTACATTGGAGAATTGGTATTCAATATGTTGGTTTTGGTTGGAACTATCAAGATGTCTGATCGTGTTGTAAGGGAGATGATGGGATTATGATAAAATTATCTTTAGCAAGAGAAAAACTAATTGAGATGTATATTGCTTCATTAAAAGAAGAACAGTTACCTTGGAGGAAAAGGTGGACTGGTGGATCTAATATGAATGGAGTTACTAAAAAAGAATATAAAGGTGTTAATCAACTTTTATTATCCTTAGTTGCAGCTAATAGAAAGTATGATGATCCAAGATGGTTTACCTATGTTCAAGTGAATAATAATGGATATAAATTAAAGGATGCAAAAGGCAAAGGTGTTCCTATTGAGTTTTGGAGTGCTTATGATAAAAAGAATAAGAAAAGAATAGATTTTGTTGATTATGAAAAGATAATAGAAACTCATCCAGAAGAAAAAGTAAATTTTACTATTTTTTGTAATGGAACTTTTGTCTACAATGCAGCTCATATTGAGGGATTACCAGAGTTAAAAATCAATAAAGAAATGGTTAATGTTAAAATACCTAAGTTTATAAGTAATTTATTTAAAAATTTGGGAGTTAAATATTCAGAAAATGGGAATAAAGCATTTTATAGACCTTCTACAGATGAAATTGTTTTACCATCAAGAGAAAAGTTTATTGATAAGTATTCTTATTATGCCACTCAATTACACGAGTTGTGTCATTCTACAGGTCATGAGAAAAGGTTAAATCGTAATTTAGGAAGTAATGATAAAAAAGATTATGCACGAGAAGAATTGATTGCTGAAATTAGTTCTTCTTTTCTTATGCAAAAATTAAATATTGAAGCAAAAGCAGAACATTATGATAATCATAAGACTTATATTCAATCTTGGATTAAGATTTTAAAAGATAAACCAGATGAACTTTTTAAAGCAATCAATAAATCAAATGATGTATGTGATTATATTGAACAAAATTCAAAAGTTAAAAACAAAGAGAAAGTGAGATGACACTATGTGTGAAAAAGAAATGCTGGATCAGTTAGAAGATTTAATAAGTGATAGAGAATCTTTTTCTTATAACAACAATAATGCAGATAATCCATTTAAAAGAGATGTTGATGCCTTGAAAAAAGTAATTCATGATTATAAAATTTTAAGGGATGCTGCTTATCATTCTATGGAGGAAAAAGGGGAAAGCTTATGTATTTGGATTAACGAAAATGTTAGATTTAGAAAAGTTGAAATTTTAAATGTATGGAAAACTGATTATGATGATGTAAGGTGTAATGTTATTCTTTATAAAAATAATAAGCAAGTTGCTAATATTATCGTAAGTTATGATTCAAAATATATTGAAAATTTTAGTTATAATATGTATCATACAAAAAAGATTCCAGAAAAGTTTGTTAATAATCCATATAAAACCTTAATATATGAATCTTTTGATAATTATTTAAAATTACCTAAGATTTCTAGGTGTTCTCCTCTTTTACAAGAAATTTATGATTGTGTTTGTGAATCTGAAGCTACTATGTGTCATATAACCGAGGATGATTGGAAGGAACAATATGCTGAAAGATTTACAGAAAATGATTTTGAAAAATTAAAAGAGGAAGTAAAAAGGTTAGGATTAGAAGATGTAATTGGTATTCATGATAGTGAATACAAAATTGTTGGATATGGGGATTTAGAAACCAGATTTAATGATAATAGACAAATAAATAAACCTAGAGAATATGAAAAATAATGAATAAGTGATATAATAAACTCACAGATAAATAGTAATTTGAAAGTGAGGTTAAAGTATGAAAAAAGTTTGGAATAGCTGGTTAAGAAATGCAACATTTATATATTGTGTTATATATACAATAGTAACTTTAGCAAATAGTATTGGTTATTTAATTACAGGAGTATATTCAGATCCAAGTGGTAATTGGCACGAAATTGATAGAGCATTAATTGTTCTTATAGGTATTATTGCTTATGAAATGGCTACAAAATTACCTATAAAAAATACAGTGATTAAAATGATTACGACATATATTCCTACAATGTTACTAACTTTCTTTTATGTATGGATAACTAGTTTTAGAGAGCCACTTGCTAAATCTGCATATCAAGATATTTTTATAAATTATACAGGATTATTTTTAATAATATCAATCGTAGTAATTATTTCAGAAAAGAAAAAGCATAAAAATAAACAATAATCACTAAATTACAATTTTATAGTTATTGATTTATAGTAATTTACCGAAAAGATTGTCAGTAATGACAGTCTTTTTTGTACGACAGGCAGTTATACAAATAGATTAGTTCAGTGCAACTAATCTATTTTTTTATTATATATTGACTTTTAACGATAACTACTATAAAATATAGTGGTGCAGTTTATAGTAGTGAGGAGGACATTAAATATATGAAAAATTATGACAACTATTTTCTTCCTGTAGATAATATGGA
>CAYTKH010000016.1:0-17286 GCA_964438315.1 uncultured Muribaculaceae bacterium
TATCTTTAGAATTAATATCAGCTAATACTGGTTTATCATTAAAAGAATTACAAACTTTATAATAAAAATAATATATAAAAACAAAGGAATATCAACGATGGTATTCTTTTTCTTAACAAATACCCTAAAATAATTAAAAAAATGTTAACATTTTAAAAAAATATGATATAATTAATTAAAGAAGCAAGAGAGTGGGCATCCCCACTCTTTAATATAGTTTGGAGGTAAATATGAGTGTAGCTAGTTTAGTAAGAGAAAAGATTGAAAAAATAATAGAGGAAAATAATTATATATTAGATAATGTAGAATATTTAAAAGAAGATGGTAATAAATATCTAAGAGTTATTATTGATAAAGTAGGAATAATTAATATTGACGATTGTGTTACAGTAACAAATCTTATAAATCCCATTATTGATGGTATCGATATTGAAGAAGATAACTATATTTTAGATGTTTGTTCCAAAGAGAAAGGTTGTGATTAAGATGGATACAAAAGAATTTAAAAAAGCTATAGAAATTTTAAAAGAAGAAAAAGGTATAAGTGAAGATGTAATTTTTGAAGCAATGGAATTAGCATTAACATCAGCATACAAGAAAAATTACAAATCTTTATCAAATGTTAGAATTGATATTGATAAAGATACAGGTGAAATAAAAGTTTATTCTTATAAAACAGTTGTTGATCCAAAAGAAGAAGAAAAATATAAATCATTCGCAGATATTGATTTTAGTACGATTAATGATGATGATGATGATTCAGAAGATGAACCAGTACTACCATTTACATTCGATCCTAATATTCATTTAACATTAGAAGAAGCTAGAAAAATTGTTCCAAACATCGAATTAGGTGAAACAATAGAAGAGGAAGTTACACCAAAGGATTTTGGTAGAGTAGCAGCATCAACAGCCAAACAAGTAGTAATTCAAAAAATAAGAGAAGCAGAACGTAATGTTGTAATAGAAGAATTTAGTGAAAAACAAGATGAATTAGTAGTAGGTACAGTAGAAATGGAAGATTCACGTAACTATTATGTTAATTTAGGTAGAACACAGGGAATACTTCCTAGAAGTGAGACAATACCTAATGAAAAAATCAAGATGGGTTCATCAATTAAAGTATATATTTCTAAAGTTGAAAACGGTACTAAAGGACCACTTATTCTTCTATCTAGAACACATTATGGATTTGTTAAAAGATTATTTGAACTAGAAATACCAGAAATTAGCGATGGAACAGTATTAGTATACAGTGTAGCTAGGGATGCTGGTAATCGTACTAAAATAGCTGTTTATTCCGAAAATAGCAATGTCGATCCGATAGGTGCTTGTATAGGTGAAAGAGGTTCAAGAATTAATAATATTATAAAAGAATTAGGTGGCGAAAAAATAGATATTGTACCATATGATAAAGAACCTGCAAGATTTATTGAAAATGCTTTAAGTCCAGCTAAAAATTTAAATGTCTTCGTAATAGACGATAAAAAGAAGGAAGCTATTGTAGTTGTCAATAATGATAACCTATCATTAGCAATTGGTAAAAAAGGTGTTAATATTAAACTAGCTGCACGTCTTACACACTTTAGAATTGATGTTAAAACAAGAGAACAAGCTAAAGAAGAAGGAATTAATATAATCGATGAATAAAATAAAAAAAATACCAATGCGTACATGCATTGTAACGAGGGAAAAACTTCCAAAGGTGGAATTGATTAGAATTGTTAGAACACCTGAGGGTGAAGTGAAAGTCGATTTAAGTGGTAAGATGAATGGACATGGTGTTTATTTAAAAAAGGATTTAGAAGTCATAAATAAGGCTTTTAAAAATAATATTTTAAATAGATTATTACAAGTAGAAATACCAGATAGTATATATGAAGAATTAAAAAAAATAATATAAAAAGAGGTGATTTAAATGATGACAGTTAAAGATTATGCTTTAGATGTTGATAAATCAGTAGAAGAAATACTAAATGTTTGTCATAAGTTAGGAATTAACGTAAGTAATGAAGATGATATGTTGGAAGAAATAGACATTATAGAATTAGATAACAATTCTTATGAAGAACAAATAGACGAACAAATAGAAGAGTTAGCATTAAATTACACAACTGAAAAAGATATAGATGAGGTTGTAGTTAAGGAAAAAGTTGGTAAAAAAGTAACTAATAATATATCTAAACCAAAAATAAATAAAAGAGATTTAGCTAATAAGAAAAAAGAAATGTACAAAAATAAGGAAAAATTGATATCAAATGATTTAAATCAAGATGATAATATAGTTGTATATCATGAAGGAATGACTATTAATGAGCTTGCAAGTAAGTTAAATGTAACTGGGGCGGAACTTGTTAAAAAACTATTTTTACTCGGAACTCTTGCAACAGTAAATAATAAAATCGATTTTGAAAGAGCTGAATTATTAGTCGTTGACTATAATAAAGAACTAAAAAAAGAAGAAAGTGTTAATGTAGCGAACTTTGAAGAATATGAAGCAAATGATAAAGAAGAAGATTTAGTTAAAAGACCTTCTGTTGTAACCATTATGGGACATGTTGATCATGGAAAGACAACACTGCTTGATACAATTAGAAAAACAAATGTAGCCGATGGTGAGGCTGGAGGTATTACCCAAGCTATTAGTGCCTATCAAATAAAATATAATGATCAAAAAATTACATTCATAGATACACCAGGCCATGCGGCATTTACAGAAATGCGAGCTAGAGGAGCTAGTGTGACAGATATAGTTGTTATTATAGTTGCAGCTGATGATGGTGTTATGCCACAAACAAAAGAGGCTATCGACCATGCTAAGGCAGCAGGTGTTCCTATTTTAGTCGCTATTAATAAAATTGATAAACCGGGATCTAATCCTGATAGAGTTATGACAGAACTAGCAGAGTATGGTCTTACTCCAGAAGCATGGGGTGGCGATACAATATTTACGCAAATTTCAGCTAAGAATAATATCAATATTGATGAATTATTAGAAAATATTCTTTTAGTATCGGAGATAGAAAATTACCGAGCTAATCCAAATCGATATGCAATAGGTTCAGTAATAGAGGCGAGACTAGATAAACAAGTTGGAGCAATCGCTACTATTTTGGTACAAAATGGGACTTTAAGATTAGGTGATCCAGTTGTTGTTGGTACATCTTATGGTAAGGTAAGAACTTTAAAAAATGATCGTGGTGATGAGATTACAGAAGCTCTACCTTCAACACCGGTTGAAATTACGGGACTAAATGAAGTACCTTCTGCAGGTGATAAATTCATGGCTTTTGAAAATGAGAAGCAAGCTCATGCTGTAGAGGAAGAAAGAAAAGTACAATCTAAACTAAAAGAGCAAGAACACCCTTCTTTAGTATCTTTAGACGACCTATTTTCTAAAATTGGTGAAGGTTTAAAAGAAATTAATATTATTATAAAAGCTGATGTACATGGTTCTAGTGAAGCAGTTAAGAACTCATTAGAAAAAATCGAAGTAGAAGATGTACGTGTTAAAGTAGTAAGAAGTAGTGTTGGTTCTATTACAGAAAGTGATATTATCTTAGCAAAAGCTAGTAATGCCATCATAATAGGATTTAATGTTAGACCTAATAACAATATAAGGGATTATGCTAAAGAAAACAATGTTGAAATTAGATTATATGATATCATTTATAAAGCTGTTGAAGATATGGAAGCAGCTATGAAGGGAATGCTAGATCCTGTATTTGAAGAACATATTTTAGGTAATGCAGAGGTTAGACAGCTGTTTAAATTTTCTAAAGTTGGTATTATAGCAGGTTCTTATGTAGTTGATGGTGTAATAAAACGAGATAGTAAAGCTAGAATAATAAGAGATGGCATTGTCGTATATGATGGTAATATAGGTTCTATCCAAAGGGAGAAAGATTCAGTTAAAGAAGTTAAAAAAGGTCTAGAATGTGGTATCACGATTGAGAACTTTAATGATATCAAGATAAATGATATTATTGAATCCTATGAAATGGTTGAAATTACAAGATAGTTAATATAACAAAGGATGAGCATATCATCTTTTTTCTATAGAATAGGTATAAAAATACTTAAAAATATATACTTGCTTTTACTCCCCAATTAATATATAATTTAAAAAAGATAATTTAAAAAAGGTGATATTATGGAAAGATTGCAGAAAGTTATTGCAAATAGTGGGTATACATCTAGAAGAAAAGCTGAGGAATTAATAATAAGTGGCAAAGTCAAGGTAAATGGTCGTGTGATTAAAGAATTAGGTACCAAAGTTAGTTTAAATGATGAGATAATGATCGGTTACGATATGATAAAACAGGATAATAAGGTCTACTACTTATTGAATAAGCCTAGAGGTGTTATATCCTCTGTAACAGATGATAAAAAGAGGAAGACAGTTGTTGATTTGATAGACACAAATTATCGTATTTATCCAGTTGGTAGATTAGATTATGATACAACAGGTGCACTTATTTTAACAAACGATGGAGAACTTACTAATATGTTAACACATCCTAAAAACAGCGTTGACAAACTTTATATTGCTAAAGTAAAAGGATTAATAGGTAAAAAAGAAATTACAAGTTTGACAAGAGGTGTTATAATAGACGGTAAAAAAACATCTAAGGCTAAAGCTAGAATAAGAAAATATGATAAAAAAAATAATACATCAATAGTAGAATTAACTATTCACGAGGGTAGAAATCATCAAGTTAAAAAAATGTTTGAAGCACTAGGATATGAGCTAGTAAAATTAAAACGAGAGAAAATATCCTTTTTGGATGTTAAAAACTTAAAATCAGGTGAATACCGAATACTAAATCCTAAAGAGGTTAAAAAGTTATACTTTGAAGCTACAAAGAGGTGACTTTTTTCACAATATAATAAAAACTTAAGATGTCATATTTTAAAACAGGTTAAAATAACTTGTTTTTTACATCATAATGTCAAATAATATCGATTTTTGTAATGATTTATCTATAAATAATGTACAACAACTTTAAAATTTAGTATAATATTGTTACATATAAGATGGAGGTGCTACTATGAAAAAAGTGTTTTATTTAGTTATTATAACTATTTTATTATTTATAAATATGACATATGCTAAAGCTGATCAAAATGGCATAGTAGCAGGAACAGGTGTAAGACTTAGAAAAGAGGCTACAAGTTCATCAGATCAAATTGTTGTATTAACGAATGGTAGACCAATAACCATATTAGAAACAGTAAAAAGTAACGACCGCAATTGTGGAACTGATTACTGGTATAGAGTTAATTATGAATCACATGAAGGATACGTATGTGGTGAATTTGTAACAATTATCTATGATATACAAGATGGGCAAGAAGCTAAAGATGATTATGAAAAATTACTTAAAGAAGCAGGATTCCCATCATCATATTGGCCATATTTAAAGGCATTGCACGAAAAACATCCAAATTGGCAATTTAAACCATTAAATACTAATTTAAGATTTGATTTAGTAGCAACTAAAGAAAGTAGAATAGGAATAAGCTTAATCGATGGAAATGAGGGTTATAGATCGGTTGATAATAGTGTATATAATTATTATACCAATAAGTGGAAAGCTTTAGATGGAAATAATTGGTATGCAGTTAACAAACAGACAGTAGAGTATTATATAGATCCACGTAATTTTTTGACTGAAACATCCATTTTTATGTTTGAAGATTTATCTTATAATCCAGAATATCATAATAAAAGTATGGTTGAAAACATTTTAAAAACTACTAAATTAAAAGATTATGATAGTAATTATGCTGAGCACTTTATGAGTGCAGCTAGTAGCTATAAAGTATCACCAGTTTATTTAGCAAGTAGAGTAAGACAAGAAATAGGTACTAGTACACTAGTTATATCAGGAGCAAGTTTCACATATAATTCAAAAAATTATAGCAATCTATATAATCCGTATAATATAGGGGCTACAAGTGGAGCTGACAACTGGAAAAAGGGACTTGTTTGGGCTAATGGTGGTCAAATAGGAAGTGACCTTTCAACGTCACATTTAAGACCATGGAATACACTAGAAAAAGCTATAAAGGGTGGTGCAAGTTTTCTAGCAAGTGGATATATAAATGAAGGACAAAATACTAACTATCTTCAAAGATTTAATGTCGCAAATGGTGAATCAAAAGTAGGAAGTCATCAATATATGACGAATATAAGAGCACCATATAGTGAATCAAGTTCAACATATTCATCATATAAAAAATATGGCATATTAGATGAGCCATTAGTATTTTCTATACCAATATATATAGATATGCCTGATAAAACAACACTACCTAAAACGGGTAATCCTAATAATTATTTAAAAGAATTAAAAATTAATAATGAGGATATTTTTGAATTTGATGGTGCTAAAACTGAATACACAATTTATGTACCAATGAGTACAACTTCTATTGATGTATCAGCTACTAAAGTAGTTAATAGTGGTAATATATCAGGTACTGGTAAGATAAAAATAGAAAGTGAAAAAACAGTTCATCAAGTAGTTGTCACAGCACAAAATGGTAGTGTTAAAACATATAATATTAATATAATAAAGAATAAAGATGTAGAACAGAGTATTGAAAATATATTAGAAAATTCAGGATATAATATATCAAAAGGATATATTAACAACATAAAGATAGGTACATCTATTAATACAATAATTAGTGATATCAATAATAAGGGTGGAAATATTTCTTTTGAACATTCTAATAAGAAAGAAAATAAAGACATAATTGCAACAGGTGATATCATTAAAGTTAGTAATGGTAAAGAAACAAAAACATATACTATTGTAGTACAGGGTGATTCAAATGGTGATGGTAAGATTAACTCGCAGGATTATGTTAATATAAAAAGAGAAATATTAAAAGGAATTAAAGTAGAGGGTTATTACCGTCTAGCAGGTGATGTAAATAATGATGGAAAAATATCATCAGTTGATTATGTCAATATAAAAAACTATATACTAGGTAAAAAGAGTATCATAAAATAAGAAGGGAATAATATGAACAAAAAAATTTCTAAAATTATCTTAATTATACTGTTATTTACAGCATTTCAAAATAGAGTAAACGCATCATCATTGAGTATAAAAGCATCTAATACAAATTTAACGGTAGGCTCAAGTGTCGTTATAACAGTAAAAGCTTCCAGTTTAGCAGGAACGTTTAGTATAAAATCGTCAAATTCTAGTGTACTATCTGGTGGGGAAAGTAAAACATGGATTGAAAATGGTAGTGTTACTTATGTTTTTAAGGCAAAAAAGGAAGGAAAAGCTACTGTAACAGTATCATCACTTGATGTTTCTGATTTTGATACAGCATCTGCCTATAAAGGTAGTAAGTCAATTACTATAACAGTCAAAAATCCAGTAAATTACAGTAAAAATAATTATCTAAAATCATTAAGTATCGAGGGCATAGATTTTAATTTTCAAAAGGATAAAGATTCTTATTCTGTAAACTTAAAAAAAGGTACAACCCAAATAAAAATAAATGGTGAAGTAGATGATAAGAAGGCTAGTGTTAATGGTCTAGGTACTAAAGATGTTACAGAAGGCGATAATTATTTTGAAATAAAAGTAACTGCCGAAAATGGTAGTACAAGAACATATAAAATTAATGCCATGTTAGAAGAAGCTAATCCTATTGATGTTAAAATTAATGGTAAGCAGTATAGGATTGTTAAGAAAGCTGATTTAATCAAAGTACCAGAGGGATATAAAGAACAAAAGATAAAAATAAATGATATAGAAGTGCCCGCTTTTACTAATGAAAAAAATAAATTAACATTAGTAGGATTAAAAGATGAAGATGATATTATCCTAGCAATTTATAAAGATAATAAATATGAAATATATAAGGAGTTATCTATAGGTAATTTAAAATTACTGGTATTATTGTTTCCTAAAGATAAGATAAAATCTAATTATATAAAAGATGAGATTACTTATGATGATCAAATTATAGAGGCATATAGAGATCCAAAAGAAACGGGTTTATACTTAATATATGCTATGAATATAGAAACAGGCAAAAATAATATATATCAATATGATGAAGATGAAAAAACTATTCAAAGATATATTGAACATAGTAATATTGATGAAAAAAAACTAAAAGATATATTATATAAAACGGGTATCATGGTAATTTGTATAATAATATCATTTATAATAATAGTAATCAGAAACACGATGAAGTCTAGTAATTAGACTTTTTCATATTGTTATATTTGTCAAAATATGATATAATTAATACATTGTATGGTGATGAAATGAAAAAAAATTATATAATTTTAATAATAGTATCTATTGTTTTGGTCTATTTAGTTAATTTAAAGTACACCCATGCTAATGTACCAACTACATCCTATAGAGTTTATTTAGATGGGGAAATTATAGGTGTAATCGATTCGAAAAAGGAATTAGAAAGCTATATCGACAAACAAAACGAAAAATATAAAAAGCAGTTTGGAGTTAAGAGAATATACTCACCGAATGGATTAGATATTGAAAAGATAATGACATATGATGCTAAAATTGAAAGTGTTGAAAGTGTTTATAATAAAATAAAAGAAAGAAAGCCTTTTACAATAGCTGGATACCAAATAACGATTGATAATACCATGAAAGATGATAAAAAAGATGATAATTCAGAAGAATCAACAGAATTAGAAGGCGATGGTATAGATCCAATATCTAAAATATATACGATTGATAAAGATATATTTAATAAAGCAATAGAGAGCTTGTATGCTACTTTTGTAGGTAAGGATACATATGTTAATTATAAAGAAAAAACGCAAAAACCTATAGATACTGTAGGAACTTATTTAGATGATATATATGTAAATAGTAGTATAACTGTTAAAAATGTCAGAATACCTGTTACTGAAAAAATTTATTTGGATTATAGTGATTTAGCTCAGTTTCTTCTTTTTGGTAATAATGATGCAAAAAAAACATATTCAGTTAAATTAGGAGATACAATTGAGAGTATAGCATTAAACAATAAAATAAGTATAGAAGAGTTTTTACTATCAAATCCTAAGTTTACAGATGAGAGTAATTTGTTATTTCCAGGTCAACAAGTAATAATAAGAATGACTAATCCTAAGATAAGGGTTATAACGGAAGAGTCAATAACAAATGATGTAACTAAAGAATATGAGACGATTATAAGATATGATAGTTCTAGAGTTAAGGGCGATAATCGTGTTATTCAAAATGGTGAAAAGGGCTTAGAGAGAGTTAGTCAAAAGGTTAAAAAGGTAAATGGAAATATTTCATATGTTCAGCCAGTAAGTAATCAAGAATTAAAGGCTTCTAAATCTAAAATTGTTGTTTATGGTCAAAAAGAAATCAAAAATGTTGGTATCTTATCAAACTGGAAGTGGCCGACTAAATCAGGATATATAATTACTTCATATTTTGGATATCGAATAGACCCTTTCTCTGGAAAAAGAGCATATCATAATGGATTAGATATATCTGGAACAGGACGTGGTTCACCAATTTATGCAAGCAATAATGGTACTGTTATTGCAGCAGGTAGGCGTAGCGATTATGGAAACTATATAATAATTAATCACAACAATGGTTATTCGTCGTTATATGGTCACATGGATAGACTAGATGCATCGGCTCAGGTTGGTGTGACAGTAGCCCGTGGTCAAATAATCGGATATATGGGGTCAACAGGAAATTCAACAGGACCACATTTGCATTTTGAAATATGGAAAGGTGTGCCATTTAAAGGTACACGATTAAATCCACTAAGTTATCTAAAATAAAAAACTCTACAAAATATTTAGTAGAGTTTTTAAATGTTACTTTTTTAATTTATCCTTAAATAGATTTTTGATAAGTCCATTTTTATATATAACGACAAAGTATACTGTAGAACCAACTATGGTATATATAATAGTTTGTATTAATCCATCTACTCTGGTTGAGGCATTAATGGTATATACATTAGATAATAGTATTAAAATTAACATCATTATAGCTGTTGCAATAATAATTTTAAAAATATTCTTAAATGTTTCTTTGTAGTTGACTTCTAACTTTTTATGAATAAAATATAACAAATAAATGGATGGAATTACTTGGGTAATGAGAGTTGATACACTGGCTCCTTGGTAACCAATATTCCATATGTGACATAAATGCATCATAGGAATATTTAGTAATGCATTGCATATAAAACTCATAAATAAAGTTATGATAGTTGTTTTAGTATTATTCGTTGTTTGAGTGATATTTAGTAAAACAGAGAATAATGAAAATGTTATGGCCTGAAAGATAAATACTTTAAATATTTCAATACTTAGATAATCATATTCATAAAATACTACCCATACAGGTCTTGCTAAAAACCATAAACCAAATGTCATAGGAATAGTAATTAAAAGTAATGCTTGTATAGCTTGATTGATATTTTTATTTATCTTTTCTTTGTCCTTCTTAATATAAAAACTTGCTAATGATGGTATCAAAGAAGTACATATTCCCATAGAAACAGAAATAATAATCATACATAACTTACCACCCCATGTAGCTATGACACTGAAAGTTAGATTAGCTACATCAGATGAGTAACCTAACTTAGTAAGTGTTCTAACAACTGTAAGAGTATCAACTAGATTATAAGAGGACTTAAGTAAATCAATGACAATAAATGGAAGAGAATATAAAACCATTTGTTTAATTAAAAATTTAGTAGTATATTTTTTTTCTTCTTCTTTTAAAATATCACTTTTATTAAAGTATTCTTTATTCTTTTTAATTTTTAAATGTAGATAGATGTATGCAACAAAAGCCCCTATAGTTGCAGCAAAGACAGATATAGCAATTGCAATTTTCTCTTCGACATGCATGACTTTTAATGATATATAACAACCAATTATTATAATACAAACTCTTATTATTTGCTCTAAAATATTAGAAATACTAGGAGGTGTCATAATCTTATGACCTTGAAAGTAGCCTTTAGTGACACTTAACATTGGAACAGCTAGTAAGGCTGTGGAAATGATTCTAATTACCATTGTAACATCACTAGTAGAAATGCCACTATCTAAATTGTTTCCTAATATGAAATTAGCAATTAGTGGAGCTGATAAAAACATGATGACAAAGAGTACAATTCCTAAAATAGTGATTAATTTAAAACCGATTTTATAAACTCTTTCTTTAGTGTTATAGTACTCTAAACTATTGTATTCACTTACTAATTTAGATATAGCAATAGGTATCCCACTTGTCGATAGACTTAGAAATACGGCATATATAGAGTAAGCAAAACTATATAATGTAGCCCCATAAGTAGTAATTAAAGCATAAAAAGGAATAACATATATAAGACCTATGAACTTACATAAAACAATGCCTAAAGTAGCTATAAAAGATCCTTCTAAGAAATTATTCTTTTTCAATGTATCACTCCCTATATAAAAAATTATATCAAAAAAAACATAAAAAAGATAGATATGATCTTCATATTGTTTACAAAGTAAATTTATAAAATTGAAACTTTATATTTCATTTTTTTATGAATTTAGGTATAATTAGGTATAAGCAAAGGATAATTTTATGTATAGAAAAACTTCTAGAAAATGCATCTAGAGTTTTTTTGTCACAAGATATCTATTAATCTATCTTTTAAAATATCCACCATATATTTTAGGAAATTTAATTAAATTTCTTGGATTAAATGAATGAGAATTGAATGAGAATTGGCTCCATCCATCAGCCATTCCGAAGTGTAAATGTGGACCACTCGTGCATCTATCGTAGCCATAGCTTCTTCCTCCCATAGCACCGATTACAGTTGTGTCATATACAACCGTATCAACTTTGATTCCAGATGCTATAGATTTTAGATGCATATATACGGTTGTATACTTTTTACCATTAACAGTATGATTAATAAACACCATATTACCACCACAACTACTACGATGTATAATTCTAGCTACACGTCCTGGAGCTGCTGCATATACATTGCTTCCTTCTGGTACACCACCTAAGTCAATTCCGTGATGTCCACCTCCACCACTCCAATCTGGTCTTATGGCATAACCAGTATATTCACTTGTTACTACTCCTTTCATTAAAGGATATTTCCAACCATTTGCATATGGTGTACTAATACATGTTGATACATCTTGATCGGCTTTACAACCTAAATTTTTGTAGTAATTAATAGTCTTTTTTAAATCGGCTATATCTTCTTCAATACTGGTACCTTCTTCTTTAAAATCTGATAATTGTGATTTTAAAGTTACAATTTTAGAGTTTAATTTTTCTCTTTCCTTAGATAAAGTAACTTGCTTATCAGCTAAATCCTTTTGTTTCTGTTTTAACTTAATAATTAATTCATTATATTCCTTAATCATTTTCTCATTATACTCAGATAATTGCTCAGCAACAGCATATCTATATATAAATTCAGCAAAATCAGTTGAACCAGATATATACTCTAAAACAGCAGATTCCCCATTCGATAATTGTAAATAACTAAGTATATTCTTTATTTCTTCATTTTTTTTATCAATATTCTCTTCGGTTTCTTTTATTTCATTTTCAGCTGTTTCAATATCATTTTGGGCTTTTTTAATAGAATTATTGATAGTTTCAATCTCATTATTTATATTAGCAATTTCACTTTCTGTTAGTTTAGCCCCATTATCAGCTTTACTTTTCTTTTCAATAAGTTCATCTAATTGTCTTTGAAAGTCATTTAAGGTCTTTGCTTCTACATTAATTTGATTTGGTATCATAACATTTATAACTATCATAAGACATATTAACACCCTAATAACTTTTGTTGCACACTTTTTCATACTACCTCCATATATTATATGATAACACATTTTTAATTGACTTTCAACTACAGTTTGTTTATAATTTATATAGTAGAAAGAGGTGACATAATGAATGATGTAAATAGCGAAAAAAAAGAGGAAGTTGTAGAAAATGTAGATAGTGAAACACAAAAAAATGATATCGAAAAGATAGACTTAACAAATGATGGATTGAAATTTGTTTTAATCTTGTTTGTTATTTTATTGGTTGCAATTATACTATTACCATTTATATCGAAAATATTATAAATTATATTATGAAAATTAAAATTGACAAATTTATCCAAAAATATTTAAAATATTTAAAATTAATGATATACTTAAATAGGAGGTTATATAAATGAATAAAGAAAATGCAGTAAAGAGTATATTAAAATCTATAGGAATAGTTTTGCTGATTTATGTTGTTTTAAGTTGGTTCATTCCAGGTGGCACATTTAGTGAATTAACATTTACAAAAGATAAAACCTATCCATTAGGATTAGGCGATATCATTACATATCCAATTGCAACTATTTTTTCAGCCGATTTTTCGGGGATACCATTTGTTATAATTGGATTAATATTCCTAGCAATTGGTGGACTTTATGGTGTAATGAATGCAACAGGTGTTTATACTAAATTAGTTGATAGTACAGTATCAAGTTTTAAAGATAAAAAGCATATTTTCTTGATGATATCTATACTATTATTAGCTATTTTATCGTCACTTACAACATTGTCACTACCAATATTTATATTAGTACCATTCATGGTTACAGTAATCATATTACTAGGATACAACAAAGTGGTAGCATTACTTTCAACAGTAGGAGCTATACTAGTTGGTAATATGGCAACTATTTATGGATATAACAAAGAATCTTTGAGTTATTTTAATATCCTATTTGGTAATTCTATCAATGATTTAATAGCTATGAAATTAGTTTTATTTATAGTTAGTATATCAATTTTAATACTTTTTATATTAATGTGTTCAAAGAAGGAATCAAATTCAACAAAGAAAACTAAAAAAGAAGAAAAAACAGACAAAATAGATGAAACTATATTATTATATGATAAACAAGTCAAAACTAAAAAAAGTGCTATGCCACTTATTGTTATGTTCATATTACTTTTTATACTAATATTAGTGGGTATGTATGCTTGGGAAGGTGCTTTTGGTATAAAAATATTCAGTGATTTACATGAAGCTATAACATCATTTAAAATTAATGGTCATCCAATATTAGCAGATATATTAGGAACTTCAAACAGATATTTAGGTTGGGCAATAGGTACATGGAATAATTACGATTTAGTAATAATTTTACTTATAGCCAGTATCATTATAGGAAAGGTTTATGGACTAAAATTTAGTGATATATTAATTAGTTTTAAAGATGGGGCAAAACAAATGTCTAAAGTGGCATTAATAGCAATTTTAGCAAATGTTGTATATTTAATAGTAGTTGTATCTTATAGTTCAGGTCAAACAATTTTTATAGCCAGTATTATAAGTAAATTAGTTGATTTAGCTAAAGGTATGAATTACTTTATTATATCAGGTATTACTATAGTATCAGCTCCATTATTTAATGAATTACCGTATTTAATGGCAATGTTACAACAACCACTAATGGCAGGATTTAAAAACTATCCATTACTTACAGTAATAATGCAAACAATATATGGATTTATGATGTTAGTCTTACCAACTAGTGTAATTTTAGTAGCAGGTATGAGTTATTTAAATATATCAATTAAAGAATACTTTAAAGCAACTTGGAAATTACTATTAGTTTTATTGTTAGCAATAACAGCGGTAATACTACTATTCATGTATTGTCCTGGAATCAAAGTTATGTAAAGAAACTTGGTTAAAACTGAGTTTTTTTAATAGAGGTGCAATATGGAATATAGGATTGATGATAGATTATTTAACGTTGTAATAAAAAAAAAGAACAACAAAAATATCTATATAAGAATGAAAGATGAACAGACAATATATGTAACAACATCATATTTTACGACGAAGAATGAAATTAAAAGAATACTAGATATGAACCAGAAATTTATTCTTTCAAGTCTAAATAAGATATTAAGTACAAAAGAAAAAGAAAATGATTTTTATTATTTAGGTAAAAAATATGAAATAATACTTATACCAACGGAAGAGGATATTATTATATCGGAAGATAGTATTGTTGTAAAAAATTATCATGAATTAGAAAACTGGTTAAAAAAAAATATGATAGAATTATTTAAAAATAGATATGATTATCTTTATAATAACATGACAGAAGATTTACCAAAACCGGTTTTAAAATTAAGAAAAATGAAAACTAGATGGGGAGTATGTAATAAAAAAAGAATGACTATTACTTTGAATACTGAGTTAATAAAATATGACATTGAATGCTTAGATTATGTAATAGTACATGAGTTGAGTCACTTGGTATACTTTGATCATTCAAAAAATTTTTGGAAACAAGTAGAAAAATACATACCAAATTATAAAGCAATAAGAAAAAAATTAAAAAACTAAAAAACGACAAAAATCTGCTATCTAAAGTTTTATAATAACACTAGGTGATATTATGAAGGTAAAAGTGTTCGATGAATCACATGAATCAGACTTGGAAAAAAGTGTTAATGAGTTTATAGTAGATAAAGAAATTATCGATATCAAATTTCAAGTAGCAGTTTCTATTTTTTCAGAAGAGCAGGTTTATTGTTTTTCTGCTATGATAATATATAAATGAGTGTAAAATTTTAAAAAATATTCATAAAATGTATATTTATTATTGACAAACATATATATTTTATGTAAAATACATTTAGATGAAAAAGGAAAGAAGAAGTGTCCACTTCTCACCCGATTGCTGGTAGCTTTGGGTAAATGCCAATTTAGTAGAATGGTTTTTTTAGTGGGCACCTTGTGCTTACTTTTTTAATGTGGAGGTGTCAAGTATCGCAAATAAAAACGATCTATTTATTAATGATCAAATACGTGCAAAGGAAGTATTAGTTATAGGGCCAAATGGTGAACAATTAGGAGTAAAATCAATTAATGATGCTAAAACATTAGCAAATTTTGCAGGTTTTGATTTAGTACTTATCAATCCTAATGGTACACCACCAGTATGTAAAATTATGGATTATAATAAATACAAATATGAAAATAAGAAGAAACAAAAGGAAAATATGAAGAAACAAAGAGAGAGCAACCTAGATGTAAAAGAATATCGATTATCAGTGACAATAGATGTTCATGATTTTGATACACGTGTTCGTAATGCTTCAAAATATCTGGAAAAAGGTCATAAAATTAAAGTTTCAGTTAAATTTAAGGGTCGTGAATTAGCACATCCTGAGTTAGGCAGAAATGTTTTAGATAGATTTATAGAAGCTACTAAAGATTTAGCAGAAGTTGAATCTAAACCTAAATTAGAAGGTAAATTTATGAACATGATACTTATGCCAAAGAAAGATTAGGAGGAATAATATGTCAAAAATTAAAATGAAATCACATAGTGGTTTAAAAAAAGTTTGTAGAGCTAGAAAAAACGATTTTAAGATAGGTGTTTCAGCTACTAACCATAATACAGGTAAACAAACATCAGCATCTAAAAGAAACAAAAGAAAGGGCAATACTTTAAGTAAAGCAGACCACAAAAGAATTAAAGTAATGCTTAGCAAGTAAGGAGGTAACAAAATGGCAAGAGTTAAAGGAAGTAATATTCATAAGAATAGACGTAATAAAGTATTAAAAGAGGCCAAAGGATATTTTGGTAGTAAACATAGATTATACAAAACAGCTAAAGAGCAAGTAATGCATTCAGGAAAATATGCATTTAGAGATAGAAGAGCCAAGAAAAGAGATTTCAGAAAATTATGGATAGTTAGAATTAATGCTGCTTGTGAGACTAATGGTATTAGTTATTCAAAATTTATGCATGGATTAAAATTAGCAGAGGTAACAGTTAATAGAAAAATGTTATCAGAACTTGCAATAGATAATCCAAAATCATTTTCCGATTTAGTTGAATTAGCTAAAATGGCTTTAGAAGGAAAAGCTCCTGAAGTTAAGAAGGTAAAACCTAAAAAAAAGGAAGTAAAAGAAGAAAAAATTACTAAAACACTAGCGGATAATAAAGAGGTAAAAAAGGAAACAAAAATAGCTAAAGAAACTAAAAAAAATACTAAAGAAGAAAATAATGATTTATCCAAAATGACAGTAGCAGAATTAAAAGAATTAGCAAAATCAAAGGGTATAGAAGGTTATACAACAATGAAAAAAGCTGAGCTATTAGATGTTTTAAAATAATCACAATGTGGTTATTTTTTGTAGTGTGTCGTGCATGACATTTAACTAGAGGGTGAAAGTCCCTTACATGCGTAGG
>CAYTKH010000017.1:0-17174 GCA_964438315.1 uncultured Muribaculaceae bacterium
ACGTAATATGAAAAAATTAGGAATATCAATGGATAAGATAATAAAAAGTACAGGAATATCTATAGATAAAATAAATTTGTTATAAGTTAGAATTAAAAATTTTTAACTTTTTTATATTTACACTTTTTTTAAAATTTTATTCTATATAATTGAAAACAAAATCATAATGTGTTATTATTTACCTAGAGTAGAAAGGAGTGTTAAAATGATTAAAATTGAAGATAACATGCCAGAAGAATTAAAAAAAGTTGTAGAATACATGAATAAAAATAACATTAACTTAAATACAAACTATGATGACGTAGATGATTTACCAGAAGAATATGGACTTGATTTTATTAATTCAAAAAACTCTATTGAAAAACCAATTTCATCAACACTAACAAACATAAATTTTGATAAAGTGGAAGAAGAAGAAATTGACGATTTTTTGTAAACAATAAAGTTATTATTGAAAATTATTAAAAAACTTTATTGACAATAATTTAAATTATGTGATATATTAATATCGAAAATAGGAAAGGAGATAATAAAATGGATTATAGTAATACAAATACAACATCCGCTAGTGGTAGTACACTTTTCTTAGATACAGATAAAGCTGAAATGTATAAAAGCCAAATACAAGGATATCTAAATAATATAATTAGCAAATACGAGGACATTAAAACCGAATATTTAGCAATATCAGAAACAGAAGTTATGGGACAAGACACTAAGCAGTTATTTAAAAATGCTAATAAACTTATAAAAAATAGAATTGATGTTGCTAATAGCAGAGCTAAAAATTTAACTAGCAAGCTTGATGCAGATACTCAAGAAATACTTTTAAATTGGATGAGAAAAACTCAAAATATAGATGCACAAGTAACTGCAGCAGATACAAAAATTAATCAACAAGGTGAAACTTTAACTAATCAAGGACAGGCTATAGCTAGTCAAGGAGAGGCAATAACTAGTCAAGGAGTAACATTGGATAGTCATGGTAAACAAATTGATCAACTGAATAAAAGCAGTATTCAACAAGAGAATAATATGAATGATTTAAGAGGTATGTTTGAAAGCAACAAAGCCGACACAACTCAAAGAATTGATAGTATACAAGCCCAGTTTGAGCAATTTGAAGCAACTAATACTGATTTAAAAAATCAATTAAATGCAGTTAATACTGAATTGGCAGGTATAAAAGGATACCTTAATGGTTTCTTTGGTGGAATTAATTTTAATGGTCAATCGGTTACTGGATCCGCTACACCAAATATTGGTGCTACAATGCCTAATTTAGGTTCTACAGTGACTGGTGTTGATGCTACAGTACCTAATGTGGATACAGCAGCTACAACTGATATTTAATAAAATAATAACATATTCTTAGAAAGGAGATTATATTATGTCTAAACAAGTAGGTATAAATTTAGTAGTTGTCAATAGAAAACTTACTAATATCAATAGCAAATTAGCAGAAATAGACAACGAAATTCAAAAAATGAAAGAACCATTTGAAAAAATGCAAAAAGAAGCATGGTATGGAGGTAGTAGAAGTAAGGTATGGTATACTAATATGGGAAACTACATTACAAATACTGCTAGCAAAAATTTGCAAATAAGACAAATTAATGAAGACTTGTATTCTTATGCAAAACAAGCTGCATCAACATTTGGCAATTAAAACACTAAAAATGACTTAACTAAGTCATTTTTTCTTTCACATCATCTTAAAAATTTCTCATTAATTATATTAATAAAATTATAATTTTTAAGTCTTAAACAATTTATCTTTTTTTTAGACACAATTGTTTCTATCTTTAAAATATTATCATATACATTATTTTCACCATCTATAGTAACTACCATATTGCTTTTATCTTTATCAGGTATTAATGTAATCAATTTATCTTCTGGAACAACAACGCTATTTAATAAATTTCTATATACTTTACTATTTAAAGGTGCAATAGGTGTTATTTGTAACGTATGAAGAGTATTATAAACAATACCTCCACCATAGCTTAAATTATACGCAGTAGAACCAACTGATGTTGAAACTAAGATACCATCTCCTACAAATTTTTCTAGAACAACATCATCTATTTCAATATTTAAAATAGTCGTATTAAGTTCCCTATCTCTTAGAACTATCTCATTTAACGAATAAAATAAAGATGAACTATTTTCAGTTACTATTTTAGTCTCCTGAATACCAATTTGTTCTATTTTAAACTCTTCATTATTTAAAGCATCAACAAAGGGTTCTATCCAATCAGGTTTTATCTCTTGTAAAAAACCTAATGTACCTGTATTGACTCCAATATAATAAATATCACTACTAAAATTATTCTGCTTTAACATCCTAAGAAATGAGCCATCACCACCAACAGCAATTGCAAGTTCATAATCAAAATCAACTATTTCTATACCCTTTTTGATTAGTATGTACTCTAACTTACCAGCTATTTCAATGGATTTATCATTATTATTAGGAAATAATTTTACTCTCTTAATCATTTATACCTCATCATTACCCTTATATTTAAATAATACAGAAGGTCTATGTCCCCCACCTGTTTTCATCTTAGAAGTCTTTTCAACCTTATTAGCTATTATCCTTCTAAATGCAGGATCTAATAATTTTTTACCTAATATTACCTCATATACTTGTTGTAATTCTCCTAATGTAAAATACTCTGGCATCATGTTAAATACTATATCAGTGTACTCTATTTTATTCTTAAGTCTTGATATACCACTTACTATCACAAGTGGATGATCAAATGCTAATTTATCATTTTCTATTATCTCATATTTATATCTATCAGTAGTTTGATCTTTTAGAGTCTTGCTTACCTTAAATTTAATCTGCTCACTACCATTATATAATGTTACATTTATTTCTTTACTATCCTCTAAAACCATAACATTAAACCATGAAGCATTTTTAGATATTTTATCATTTAATCTATTCTTATCAATTAAAGCCATGTAAGAAGTAGATACTATTCTCATTCTAGGATCTCTATTCGGATTACCAAAAGTGTATAATTGCTCCAAATATATATTTTTTATATTAGCCTCTACTTCAAGTACCCTTTTAGCAGAATCTTCTATATCTTCATTAATACCAATAAATCCTCCCGGTAAACACCACTTACCCTTAAATGGATAGGTATCTCTTTTTACTAAAAGAATACTAAAATGCTTCTTATTTAACTTCCTATAATTTTCCTGTAATTCATCTGAAACACTAAATATTAATACATCAGTGGTAAGTGATAATCTATCAAAATTGTTTGGATCATAATCCTTTAAAAACTCCTCTTCACTACTATAATCTTTCATTTTACACCTCTTTTATATAGTCTTTTTTACATTTTGATTATAACACAAAACAAAGAAAAATTAAAGACATAGTGATTAAATACTATCAACTATATCTTTTAGAATTTGAATAACTTTATTTATAACTAACTTCTTATTAGCCTCTCTAGTCTTATCAAAAACTCTGATTTTATCATTTATATATTTATTATTATCTTTATCATAAACACTTATAAATACAATATTATCTTCACCATATAGATTATTTTTATCAATACGATTTAATTTACCTGTTATACCAATACCATAATTACTATTTGTAAAATCTGATATACTTTTACTCATCTCCTTAGCAGTATGGATACTATATACACTATATTTATCAATTATATCAGGATTTACCCCCATTTTAATTTTATATTCGTTTGAATATGTCACAGCACTAAATTTTAAAATTTCACTAGCTCCTTCTATATTAGTTATAGCACTTGCTAAAGCACCACCAGTACAAGACTCCATTGTACTTATAGTTTTTTCTTTTTCTATCAATAAATCCACTATTTCCTTCATTAAAGTTCTCCTAACTATAATATAATTTATTTTCTTCTATATATTTTAATACTTCTTTAGAAAGTATAGATTCTATACTATTTAAATTACCACATCTGATTTCATTACGTATAAATGAAGATGAAATATTACTAAGTGGTATATCAGCTACGGCTATGTTTTCTTTATTATAATTATTAATTAATTCATAAATATTATCATTATTTCTATTAATTACAAGTAATCTATAATTATCTAAAATATAATCATATCTTTTCCATGTATTTAATTCTTTCAAATTATCACTTCCACATATAAAGTATATATCATCACACTTAAATTTGTTTTTAAAATAATCAAGTGTTTGATATGTATACGTTAAACTATTTTTAATCTCATAATCAGATACATCTAGATTTAAATTATCCTGTACCATTAATTTTAACATATTATATCTCTTATCAGCAGATATTAATTCTTTTTTATTATACTTATTACCTGTTGGAACATATATAATTCTATCCAAATAACCATATTTGATTAAATTACAAGCTATATCTTTATGCATTTTATGTGGAGGATTGAAAGAACCACCAAAAATACCTATCTTCATTTTGTTTTATTCCTAACTTTTTCTAGGATTCCATTTTTATCTTCAAAAATTGTTTTTAATGATTCTTTTTCATGTAATTTATTTATAATGTTTGCAATTCTTCTTGAACAATCAACTTCCTCATACCACTTTTCTTTTTTAATTATATCAGGTACATATGACAAATTAGTAGAATATAATTTGTCAAATATTTTTTTATTATAAGCATCTATAAACTTGCTTGGTCCTTCGGTAAGTAATGCAAATGTTGCAACTAAATATACTTTATTAGCTTTGTTTTCTTTCAAAAATTCTGACACTTCTATCATTGAAGAACCACTTGCTATCATATCATCAACCACGATTATATCTTTATTCTTAACATCACTACCTAAATACACATGTTCTACAATTGGGTTTTTACCATCTACTACTTTACTTAAATCTCTTCTTTTATAAAATACACCAACATCACAACCTAATATTTCAGCATAATATCTAGCTCTTTCCATAGCTCCCATATCGGGACTTATAACTAATAAATTATCAATATTTTCTTTTTCTACTAAGTCATTTAATACATCGTGAGCTACATAGAAATTTTCAAATGGTAAATTTGGTATAGCATTACTGACATTAGGATCATGTGCATCAAATGTTACAATATGATCAACACCCAATGCTTCTAATTCCTTTAAAGCTATTGCACAATCTAAAGATTCTTTTCCTTTTCTTTTATGTTGTCTTGATTCATATAGTAAAGGCATAATTAAAGTTATTTTAGAAGCATAACCACTTATTGCAGATATTACTCTTTTAATATCTTGAAAATGTTCATCTGGTGCCATATGATGAGTAAATCCATGCATGAAATATGTTATATCATAATTACCAACATCACTTATTATATATATTTCCTTATCTCTTACAGTACCATTTATTTTAATTTTTCCTTCACCATTATTAAATCTATCTCTTGTAATTGGTATAATAAACGACTCATCCGTCTTATAAATTTTTTTTAGATAATTATCAATTTTACTACCAATTTCAAAAATATTATCTAGTACAATAAGTTTCAAATTTTTCATAAATAAATCCTTTCTTTATTCATCTTTCTTATAGGCTGGTATCACAAATTTGTGAATATTATTTTGATGCAATCTAGATATATCTTTTTTAGATTGTTCGCTTGTCTTTTTGCCACCATTTTCTATCACATCGGCTATCTCACTATATTTTACACCCAATTTTTCTTCATCTGACTTGCCAGATAATCCATCATCTGGTGTTTTATGTACTATGTCGTATGGTACTTCTATAGCTTCCCCTACTTTAATTACCTCATCAACTGTAAGATCTGATAAAACTTGAATATCGGCTACATTGTCTCCACCTTTTGTAAAGTATCCTACATATATCTCACATTTATTGCTTGTTCCAGGAACAATATATGTACCTTTATTTTTCTTACTTAAATAAGCTGCATAATAGTATAATGTCGCCATTCTAAGTCTTGGTTTAATATTTATATTAGAATCTACTAACTCTACATCAAGCGGATTATTTAGCTTTTTAAAACTATCTACATATGTATCATATATACCAGTTAAATCATAATCTAACAGCTCAAAACCAAAATGTTGAGATAATTTTCTAGCATTATTTTTATCCTCTTCCTTAGAATGACATGGCATCCATATTCCAACAACATTATCTTTACCTAGTGCTTTGGTGAAAAGACCGGCTACAACAGCTGAATCTTTCCCACCACTTATTCCTATAACAGCCCCCTTTAGATTATTTTTTTCATAATATTCTTTTATAAATTTTATTATTTCACGTGCTGTTTTTTTAGCATTAAACATTTAAATTCCTTCTTTCTTAATATAGTTTTTAGCTTTTTCAATTGTATAAGCTGAATTTAATCCCTTAATATAGCCATTTTCTAATAGCCATATAAGTTCATCATGTGTTACTGTAATATATTTAATAAACTCATCTTTATCTAGATTTTGCTCTTTTATTTTAACACAATTTAGTGCTAAATAGTAGTAGTTACAAGCTGCTGAACAACCTTGATCTTGATAAAAACTTCCTAAGGGTATCATTTCTAATGCTTTATAGCCAGTTTCCTCAAGTAATTCCCTTTTAGCTGCTTCTATGGGTAATTCACCTTCTTCTATGTATCCAGCTGGTAAACCTACATCTACCTTTTCTTTTGTAAATACTCTAGATTCTACTGATAAGACAATTTCATTTTTATCAGTTACTGGTAAGATTATGGCTGCACTCCCATCTTGACTATTTTTAAGTATTTTTTCCCTTTTAAATCTATGGTTATTTAACAAACAATTATAATATTCTATACTTAGAAAATTACTTTCTTTCTCCGTTTTTATCATTTCTTTTACTTTTAACTGTTCAATATATTTATTTAATTCACTTAGTTTAAAATCACGCATATTATATTACCTTCATTAATTTTTTTATATCGTTAACCATATCATTTTTAAAATTAACATAATCTTCTACCGCAGATACAGGATAAATATATGGATTAATTTCATCTTTAACTTCTTTGTAAAGTCTTGCCATTTCTTGGTTACAATAAGCTTTTTTAGTCATAATATCTGGATCATCATATACTAGTTTTCCATCTACAAATATTGGTTTTTGTAATTCAATTAAATCAAAGTCATTAATCATCTTACGTTTCATAATGTCTTGTGGACTTACTATTATTAAATTTTCATTCTCTATTTTTTCACCTTTTCTTGTCATAATATCGGCAATAGCATAACCAGTTTTTTTATCGATAGCCCGGTATAATGTTTTATAATCTGGATTGATTAATTTAATTGTATCGTTACTTAATTTAATTTTAGGTTTTCTTATACCATCTTGATATTCTGCTACTAATTTATAAACACATCCCATTCTGCCTTCTGGTTTTGATATATTATCACCTACACCTAACGTATCAAAAATAGCTTCTTGTTTTACTAAATTTTCTATCGCTTTTGCATCTAAACCATTACTAAGACATATTTTAACTTGTGGAAATCCAGCTTCATCAAACATACGGCGTGCTTCTTTTGATAAATATGCTAAATCACCTGAATCTATACGTATTCCTATATTATCAAGTGGCATATTAGCTTCTTTCATATAGTTAAATACCTTAATAGCATTTGGTATACCACTTCTTAATGTATCATATGTATCTACTAATAATATACAATTATTTGGATAAATTTTTGCATAGTTTAAGAATGCTTCATATTCTGTATCAAATGCTTCAATCCAACTATGAGCCATAGTACCTAATGCCTTAATATTTAGCATATTAGCTACCATAACATTACTTGTACCAACACATCCTGCCATTATTCCATAAATTGATGCATCAATACCTGCTTCTGGACCATCAGCTCTTCTTAAACCAAATTCCATTATTGATTTAGGATTTTTACCCTCTAATAAATCATCATATATTACAACTTCTTTTTTATTAGGTGTAGCTTCTATTATTCTTCTAGCTCCTGTTGCATGTTCCATAGCACCATTTATAATACTTAAAATACATGTTTCAAGTATTTGTGCTTCGATAATTGGAGCCTTTACTGTTAAAAGTGGTTCATTTGGAAAAACTGGTGTTCCGTCTGGTATAGCTTTTATAGTTCCGTGAAATTTAAAGTTTTTTAAATACTCTATAAATTCTTTTGGATAATTATTTCTTCTAAAATAATCTAATTCTCTTTCATCAAATTTTAAATTCTCAATAAAAGGGATAATTTTATCAAGTCCAGCCATAACAGCATAGCCACCATTTGTCGGTACTTTTCTAAAGAAAACATCAAATACTGCTTCGTTATTTTCTTTTCCAGTTAACAAATAACCACACCCCATATTAAATTGATATTGGTCACTTAATAGACTATAATTTCTTGGTAATCTTTCATATCCATTATATAGTTTCATCTTATTTCCCCCCAACTTTCTTAACTAACTGAATTCCTTGTTGTTCCATAAGTAGATATGCAGCGTCTATGTAATTTTGTCTTACATCTTGTGCAAATGTTGCTATAGCATCTGTATGTACATATATATCAGCATCTATATTCCACTCATCAAAATAATTAGCAAGCCCCATAGCTCCATTAAAGACACATATATCTGTACAACATCCAACAATATTAACTCTTTTTAAATTTTCAAGTTCCCTTATTATTTTTCTAAATTTTGGTGCTTCCATAAAACATGTTGAATTTTTTTCAATTTCTATAGTATCATCATTTTCATATGGTTTTAATTCATCGATTAACTCTTCTTCGCCACTACCTTTTATACAGTGGACTAATCCATTAAATCTTTTGTGTTCTCTAGATTTTTTTTCATGAGTGTCTTTAATAAAGACGATTAAATCTCCTTTAGCTTTAGCATCATTAATTAATTCAATCTGCCTAGGAACGATTTTGTTAATCACTTTATCGTGCAAATCTCCATATTTGGTAAAACCATTAACCATATCAACTACTAGCAATAACCCCCTATAAACTTTTAAATTTTTCATAACATCTCCTCTTTCTTTTTAATATTTTGTTAATAACATATTTTAAAAATAAACTGATTTCAAGCAATCATTATAAATTAACTATATCCAAATAATTATTAATAAAATGTTAATAACACAATATATTTTTTTACAGGTTTTTCTTCCTGTTATTAACAGTATATTAAAAACAAATTGATTTGTCAACACTTTTTTAAAATTTTTTCTTTTTTTATCAATTTCTATTCAAATGAATAGTTTATAAATAGAAAAAAGACTTAATAATAGTCTTGTTCTCCTTTGATGTCATCAATAGTAAACATTTTTAATGTCACTCCTTCTTGTAAGCAAAAATCTTTAAAAAGCTCTCTAAATTCCGCTAGTTCTTTAACTATACTGTCAGGATATATTCTTTTGCTTGCCATAATAGCATTATATACATCTTCTATATCTACAACTTCTTTATTTTGATATAATGCTTGTGAAAAGGCACCTTGTAAGACTGAAAAAGCAACGTCTGGATATTGTGCCGCTAATCCATAAACCCTTTTAAATTCAGAAGTAGCTTTTACAATTCTTTCTATCAACAATCTTGTAACATAATCATTGTATTTAAATTTTATTCCCGTTTTTGCCTCTATTTTAGGTAACGAACCAATTAATATTTCTACTGTTGTAGCCTCATCTGGTTCTAAAACATCAATTCGCTCAAATCTTCTTAAAAATGCCCTATCTCTTATAACATACGTGTCATATTCCTGTGTCGTTGTAGCCCCTATCGCTTTTATATCACCACGATCTAAGGCAGGCTTTAATATATTAGCCAAATCCATTGGTCCATCTTGACTCGAACCCATCAATGTATGAATTTCATCGATAAAAATAATAGTTTTTTCTTTTTGTTTAAGTTCTTTTATCAAAAGCGAAATAACTAGTTCTTCTTTGCCATCTAGTATTATCTTACCTAATAGGGACGTTGAATTAATTTTAATTACCTTATAACCTTTTAAAACATTTGGAACTTCATTTCTTTGAATTAAATAAGCAAGTCCCTCTACAATAGCTGTTTTACCTATACCAGCTTTACCAACTAGCAATGCTGATTTTTCTGGAGTAAGTAACACCATTATCATTTTTGCTATTTCATCATTCCTAGCTATAGCAGGATTAGTTATATAATTTTTATTAGTTAATTCTTCACCATAGTTTTCTAAAACACTAAAATTTTCCATTGGCTATCCTCACTTTATCTTACCAATTTCTTTAAAGAAATTAATTACAGCCTGTTCGTCTTGTTCACCAACTATTCTAGAAGTGGTTCTACTTTTACCATTTTTAACTAACAACAAAGTAGGGGTACCACCCATATTAGTTTTAGCTTTAACTGCATTATATTGATCATTTGTAACTAAGGACATATCAATATAATATACCTCTAATTTATATTTTTTAACGACTTTTTCTAATACAGGTTTAAATGATTGACAATGAGTACAATCTGCTGATCCAATATATAATACAAAAGTATCTTTGTTAGTCATCTTTTCATCTAATCCGCTATAGCTGATATCCTTTAATTTAGTATTACTACAACCAGTTAAACATAATAATCCAATTAATATAAATAATAATTTTTTCATTTTTTATCACTCCTATATTATTATAACCTAAAATAAAGGAAAAGTATATTTTAAAAAGAAAAAAACTATAAAAATGTATAGTTTTAATAAACGTTATAGGATTTACGTGCTTTAACCATGTAAAATTCTTTTTCTTTTTTACTATCATGAACAATACAGTAATCGCAAGGTCCGCTTGTAACTAATTTTTCAGTAATGTATCTTAACATCTTGATATAATATTGTAATTTTGGATCACTCTTTTCTGCAACAAAACCAATATATTTGCTTTTTACTGGGCAATTTATAGAGGCTAGTTCATATCCAAAGTTTTTTTCTAAATTCATTCTATCGATAACAACATCAAAATCGGTAATTTTTTGAATATCTACTTCGTCATTACAACGTGTCTTATATTCTTGTACATAGTCTGAATGATATTCAGTAAGAATTTCAAGCATCGATAAAATTTCATTTTTTTCCATATCGTAATAGTGAGTAAAAAATTTGTTTTTTAACTCAAATAGCAGTCTAATCTTTCCATCCCCGGATTCACTATAATCTGTTGGTACTAAAAATGAATTATCACCAGGCAAAAATCTTGAAATTGAGGTATTGTTGTTAGTAACAAATTCAAGTATTTTATCGTATTCGTATGGCTTAAAGCCATTAGACATCATAAATTCTAAAAAAGACCACGATTCTTTCTTAATTTCATCTATAAATTCTGTAAGGAAACCATTAACAATGGGTTTCTCATACCCCAATTTTACTGCCTTTTCTAAACTAAATTTTCCACTAATTATTAAATACTTAATTATTGCCTTAAATTCAGATAAACTTTGTTCAAGCTCATTTATTCTATCTTTATTAGCTGATATTTTAATATCATTTGCACCAAAAAGTACTTCACGATATCTCAACAAATTTTTTTCGCTTACCAATTGATTTTCAAGTTCCTCATATTTATCATACCTAATGTCTCTTTTAAATTTCCTATTTTTTAATATTTCTTTTCTAAATTGTTGTTCGCAAATCATTTGGTATAAAATTTCATCATACATAATATACTCCTCCCTCCATATGCCCACTATTATACAACATTTTCTTAATTGTCAACAAATTTTTAAATTTTTTGTAATCATTTTGTGATAATGCGATCAATTTTTAAAAAAACTACACTTTTTTTAAAAATTATTTAATAAAAAGCACCCTAATGGCACTTAATATTTAATTACTTGATCTGGTAATAAATAAATATCCTTATTTATACTAATTAATTCCATAGCATTCTTTCCTAAGTTATTAGAAATTGAATTAATGGTATCCCCCTCTTTTACAACATATACTTCATATCTACCACTTGGAATAATTATCTCTTGATTTGGATAAATATAATCCCCTTCATCTAATCCATTTATACGTAATAAACTTTGATAATCAACGCCATGACTTCTTGCTATCGAATAAATACTATCACCTTTTTTTACTATATACTTTTCATAAGTTAAGTCATTAGAATTAGGTACGATAATAATACTACCTTCTATATTTTGATTATTATTTATTCCATTTAGTTTCATTAATTCTTCAACACTAACATTAAGTTTTAAAGCTATATCATCTAAAGTTTCATTAGGCATAACTTGATATATTTGATACATATAACTACCTCCTATATCAATATATGTAAAGAATTAGTGTATGTGACTATTTTATAGTAACCCCAAATTTAAGCGATGAATTATATTTAAATTCATTATTTTTTACAACTACTTTTATACCCCTTGTATCGTGATAATATTTAATATATTCTTCATCTTTAAAATATATATAATCATCTACATAATATATATTATCAATATCAGATATAGTAGTTATATAAAATAATTTGTTTTTATCTTGTACACAACTTCTATATACTTCGTAACCATCATTAACCTTCTTGTACAAGTAATAATAACCAGATAAAACATTGCCTACTTTATCAACTCTAAAGTATGTTTTATCATTACTATCAATCTTATAATTATTAAATGTTATTTTATTATTTATTGCTTCATATATATTCATTTTCTTTTGCTTGTTATTTTCTAATATTGTAATTTCTTCATTATCACTAAGTAAATTAATATCTTTATCACTAGTATTTATTAAGTACTCTTTTTTATTGCTTCTATCTAGTAAATAAACTAAATTATCCTTACCACCCATGATATAGCTGTCAAGCGATATAGCTTTATTGCTTTTTATTTTATATTTTTCTCCATTTTTAATATTGATTAAATACATATAATTAAATATATATTTATCACTATAATCAGCGGTTAAATAGTAATTATCTAAAAATAGATGTACATCATTAGTATATATATCTCTATCAAACAATTTAATCGTTTTATTACTATTTACTAAGTAAACTCCCCTATATGTTTCATATGCAATATAATGATTTTTAATTAAATTATCATTATATATTTTAGTGCTTTCCTTTGCATCTATTTTACTATCATATGTTTTATACTCCTTTATACTTTTTACATAATCATCTAGTTTCTTATCAGTACCCTTTATATCAGTATAATTTATATAATAGTTTTGGTTAAAACATATAAAATCAGTATGTCCTTTTTTATCCTTAAAAATTGGGTAAATACATTTATATTTAGAATCTTTATAATACTTAATATCCTTTACTATATAGTTATGTTTTTTAAAATCAGTATATAATTGTAAATTAAACTCCTCATCTTGAACCTTAAATTTTAAATAGTAATTATTCTTTTCATTTTTAATATTTCTAATATATAATTCATCTACGGTTATTGAATTTTTGCCATCTTTTATGATATAAGTTACATGATGTCCATGTTTAAGATTAATTATGCTTATTTGTAATCCAAAATACAATATTGTTAAAACCAAACTAATTATTCCTAATTTTTTTGTATCCATCTTAAATCACCACTAACTAAAATAATTTCTATATTTATTATACAATAATACTTGTTATTTAGATATATTTTTTTAAAGAAATATTATTTTACTTGTATTTAACTGGTATATAGGTAAATTATTTACACTATTTATACGACTTAGAATATGTTATATTGAATACAAAAGAAGGGGTTGATAATATGTCAAATGAAAACAATAGAGATTGTTGTTGCATAGCAGAAATACTAACTACAATATGTGTATTACAACGTAATGCTAATTGTTGTGGTGATACTTGCCTAGATACTTGTGATAGAGATTTTTTAGGTAATACAGCAGCTACTTTAGGTGCAAACACTAGACCTATCATGTTATATACTTGCTGTGCTAATGGTCTTCCTTGGAGTATGCCTACAACTAAAGAAAATATAAGTTGTCCTGCTGGTACTACTAGTGAAACTTGTTCAACAGTATTTAGAGTAGAAAAAGTTGATGGATGCTGTGCTACATTCAGAGTTCTTGCACCAAATACTGATACTACTGATACTACTCATCCATATGTTGCAACTAATTCATTTTTCACTATGAATTTAAACTGTGTTTGTAGTTTAAGATGTCTAAATGATGTTTGTGTAGAATGTATATAAAAAACGACTAAGTCGTTTTTTATTTGAAATAAATATCATCAATTTTAGATATAGGTATTTTTTCATCATTAAGTGTAATAATATAATCTCTATTATAACCTATTAATTCTTTATCATGTTTCATACCGTCATATTCTACTACTACATCAGCTTTATATACATATTTTGGTGAATTAAAAATATCTTTTATTTTTTGATAGATTGTTATCTCACTTTTCCTATCTTGTGATGTATTAATATCTTCACTTTTATCGTATGAATATGTCTTGTTATTACCAACATCTTTTTCTAATTTATTTACAAATACTTTAGGTAATTCACTCATTATTTCACCTCAATTAATCTTATGTGATGAAACAGTTGTTATGATAAAACCAAATATTAAAAACAACATACTTATCAAAAACTCAGTTATTTCATAGTTAGTATTTAATATTTGAATAAATATATATAATACTGTGGATATAGAAAAACCCAATATGATTGAATAAACTATATTACTTTTATTTTTAAATAGGTAATTCATAAGTTTTGATGTTACTATTATACCTACCATTACCCCTAATCCTAACATAATTAATGATGATGGTTTTATAAATATTAAGCTTATCATATTTTTAAATATATAAAGTAGTTCATCATAGCATCCTAATAACATGAATATAGCCGTTCCACTTATACCTGGTACTATCATTGTAAATGCATCAATAAAACCTATTATAAATAAACTTAGTAAATTATTAAAATCATACTGATTCGTAGTTTTTAAATTGAATAATAAAAATGATATCAATGCTACTATTACTACTATAAAATAATCTTTCTTTTCTATTTTATAGTTAATATCTAATATAGAACTTAGTATTAAACCGATAAATAAAAACATTGTCATCATATAGTAATTACTTAAAAAATAACTGATAATATTACTTCCTAAAATAATTGAAACTAATATACCTACCCCTAATGTACCTAAGTAGATTACATTATTTTTAAAATCACTAAAAATATTGCTTATTATCTCAATCGTCTTTTCATATAGCCCTAGAGAAACTGCAATTAGACTACCACTTACTCCAGGTATTATTTTACCAATGCCAATAACGAATCCTTTAAAGATTAATATTAATGTTTCTTTCATACTAAATTATATTTCGTAGTTTAATAAAAATAACATTTATTTTTTTATAATACTCAATATTAGTAGTACTATACCTGATATTAATAAAGAGTATTTGTTGCTTCTTGAACTAGTTACAGGCATTTTAGTATCTGATGTTGTATTCTTTACTGAATTAACTTTGTTTAAAGTTGGCGACTTAATATCTGATGAAACCGAATCATCTTTACCTAAATTATTGGTTGGTTCATCCACTTTATCTTGGCTGTTTTCTGAATCTTTATTTGGTTCTTCTACTTTGTCTTGATTGTTTTCTGAATCTTTATTCGGTTCTTCTACTTTGTCTTGATTGTTTTCTGAATCTTTATCTGGTTCTTCTACTTTGTCTTGATTGTTTTCTGAATCTTTATCTGGTTCTTCTGCTTTATCTTGATTGTTTTCTGAATCTTTATTTGGTTCTTCTACTTTATCTTGAGTATTATCCTTATCATTCATAAAATATTCAAAATAATCATTATCTTCTCTAAAATCAATTTCTGCATTCAAAGTATCTGCAATAAAACGATATTTTCCATATGGCAAATTATAATATTCTCTAATATCAAAACAAGTACCTTTATCAATTGTAAGTACATCAAAAGAAGAATTCTTTACAACTATTTTTTCGTCACTACATAATTTATAATCTACATTAGTTCTTATCATTAGTGGTTTATGCACTGTAGATATAATATTGTGAAAGCCAGAATTAGCTGAATTTAATGTTATTTCTATATTAATACCTAAAGTATAAAAGGTAGATATTTCTCTTTCCTTAACATAATAATTACCAAATGGCAAAATAGTTGTTGCAGTACCATTATGAGTAATAATAGTTTTAACATGTTGATCTTTAGAATACTTAATACTGCCCTTGCTTATAATATCTTCTTTAGCATATATTTCATATACTACATCATTTAGCGGTCCAAATTTTATCTCATTACCATCAATATTCAAAGTTCCTTTTCTTTCAATAATCACTTTTCCTGTTCTTTCCTCAAAATCAGCGACAAACGAAATATTACTATCAGTCGCATCAAACAAAATACTATGTATAGAAATATTAGATGGAGCTTCCACAATAACTAGTTCATAAATAGCATCATCTAGTTCTATATTACCATTAAAAATACCATTACTATCCGTTTCATATATTATATCGTTTATAAAATTATCATTTTTAACCCTAAACTTAATAACAGAATTGATTTGATTATCATTTGATACAAATTGTATTTTTACATTCTTATTAGTAGATGCATTAACAGATATAGGCATAATAATTGCTAGCAACATAACAAAAATTAAGATTTTTTTCATACTTACCTCCTTTCCTAGTTAATCATAGGAAAAATGAAGTAAATTTGCAAATAGCATTTTTTAAAATTTTGCGACATATTTAAAAGTATTTTAATATTATAGTATATATTTTATATTTATTTTAAATAATTTTTTTACATTTTGTTAAATTGATATATTTTAATAAAAATTGTTTATCAAAAACAAATGATACCTTTTATTCTTAAATTTAATAATTTTAATAAAGCACACATTAAAAAATTTTTTTTAAAAAAAATGGTAAGATAATAAAGTATAGTAACATTTTCCAATATAACTCTACAAAAACTAACACAAAATATCATTATATGACAAATTATAAAGATATTATATTATAAATTTATAAATATTTAAATTACTACAAGCCAAAAACAAACCCTAAATAAAGGATTTGTTTAATTCTATATGGTGACTCGCACGCGATTCGAACGCGTGACCCTTTGATTAAAAGTCAAATGCT
>CAYTKH010000018.1:0-17132 GCA_964438315.1 uncultured Muribaculaceae bacterium
TGCATATACCATATTTTCTCTCCTTTACTACTTATCTACTCCATTATACACTATTTTTTTAAAAAATCATATAAAAAAAATTTCACAAAACAAAATATAGATTTATTGTGAAATGAAAAATTCGTATTTAAAAATTTGACAAAAACTATGTGGTATGGGATAATATATTAGAGATATTGCAGTTTCAGTCAACAAGCATCTCCTTTCATAGATTTATTTATAATTAAATAAATCATATTAATTGAATTGAAACAAAATAATCATGTCAAAATAAGTCTATACTATAAAATAATAATCTAAACATACATTATGAAATATTTTATAAAATGTAGTTATATTGCCTTTTAGCATATATATCTTAATTATATTTTCGTTTGAAAAGAGGTAAAATTATGTGTAAATTAAGTATCGTGGTTCCATGTTATAACGAAGAAGAAGTTTTGCAAAGTTTTTATAAAACAGTAACAGAAATTCTAAATGAAACAATAGTTGATTATGAGTATGTATTTATTGATGATGGTTCTAAAGATAATACACTTAAAATTATGCGGAAGATAAATAGTGAAAATCCAAAAGCACGTTATATTTCTTTTTCACGGAATTTCGGAAAAGAAGCTGGAATGTATGCTGGATTAGAAATGAGTAATGGGGACTATGTTGTTGTTATGGATGCAGACTTACAACACGACCCTAAACTAATTCCTGAAATGATTAAAATATTAGATGAAGAGGAATATCAAAGTGTAGCAGTAAGAAGAAAACATAGAAAAGAAGGATTACGTGGAAATTTTTCTTCTATCTTCTTTAAATTAATGGCTAAACTGTCAGGTTTAAATACCAAACCCGGCGAGATGGATTATCGCATGATGAATCGAACTATGGTCAATTCTATTTTAACAATGAAGGAGTATAATCGTTTTACAAAAGGAATTTTCTCTTTTGTGGGATTCGATACAAAATGGTTAGAGCAAGACGATATTAAAAGAGAACTTGGCACTACAAAATGGAACATGAAAGGGTTAATCAAATACTCAATCGAAGGAATTACAGCTTTTTCAACTAAACCACTTATTCTATCTTCTTTAATAGGTTTGCTATTTTGTTTGATTGCTTTTGTTTTGATTGTGTTTATAGTTATTAAGACTCTTGTATTTGGAGAAGTAGTTCAAGGATATCCAACTCTTATCTGTTGCATTTTTCTGTGTAGTGGAATACAGCTGTTTTGTTTCGGAATTATGGGAGAATATTTATCTAAAATGTATTTAGAAGTTAAAAATAGACCAATATATTTAGTTAAAGAAAAAAGTGAATAAATAACAAATACAAGTAAATTAATATTGTAATAGAAGTTAAAATTATGAGATGTTATCACAATTTCCATAGAAAAAACACCGAAAAAAATGTGGGTGTTTTTTTATTTTACAATTCAAAAATCAAAAACGAGTTTTACTTTCTTAATTTTTCATATATTTTTTCGCATGGATTAATTATTTTTACAAAGAATTTATCCATTCTTTCTTTATACTTTTTACTTGGTTCACAGTTATTATTGATTAAATTTTCAATTTCATCTAGTAGATCGCTAGCTTTCATATACAGATTACCAAAAGCATCCTCATAATTTAAATCAAGTTCCCTATATGTATGAAGCCCTGCTTTAAATTCAATATAATCTGGTACAAAATAGATAATTGGTCTTTTTAAAAGAACAAAATCAAATTGGAAGGAAGAAAAATCTGTAATAAAAATTTTATACTCTTCTATATTTGTTTCCCCAAAATCCATATGAATATTTTCTACATTTTCAAGTCCATAAAATTTTGCATACTCCTTAAAAATCGGATGAAGTTTAAAATCTAAAATAAAGTTTCTTTTTTTTAATAAAACTTTTAATTTTTCAGAATGAAGAAAATCATATGTTTCCCTATAGAATTTTGATTCTAAGAATTCCCTCTCTTTTAACTCTCTTTTGCCATTCACTAAATTTCCAATTAAATATTGTCGCCACGAAGGTGCAAATAAAATCTTATCTTTCGGATTTACATTTTTATTTTGAGTTTGTAATCTAGACATTCCTACTTTTATAAAATCATCTTTTTCATAATTGTATTTGCTTATTAAATTTTTTTCCTCAAAATCAGTAGAAATTACAAATTTAGATATTTCTGTATATTCCTTAGAATACATATTTCTTAAATTAGCATGTAAGATACCGTGTTGTAAATAAATAAGCTCATACCCTTTAATATCGGTATACCATTCAATTCCTCTATTAAAAGGACAATAAATTTGCAAATCTGAAAAAGAAGTAAGAACCTTATCACATCTCAAAAATATTATTTTATGTTTCAAACTCTTAAATTTCAGCAAATGCTGTTCATAGTTTTCAAAGTCTTTCTTAATTGATGCATAACTTTCGTTATATACATAATACCGCATTATTCCATCTTTTTTATTTATATCATGCTTAAATTGAATATAAGCGTTATCACGTAACCCTCCTTTATCTGAATATAACCAAATTTCTCTTCTTTTTATCATCATTTTTGCTAAAAGACGATATGCTACTATTTTATAATCTTTCTTTAAATATTTAAATAAATTTTTTAAGTCATTTTTTATATGTATAAAGAAATTATTTTTTAAAATCTTAAATTTTTCTTTATTACAACTAACTATAAATTTTTTATTATATAGTACTGAGGAAGTAAATCGATTAAATTCGAATGTAAGAGGAATTTTTATTCCGTTTATTTTTGTGTACATTTTAAATTCTTTTAGTTTATCTAAGTCTATATTTATAGAATACCCATATACATTATTAGTTCTCATTTTAGAATTGTAATAAGAATAATTACTAATAAAACAATCTATTTTTTCTTCTTTTAAAGTATTGTCATTATAACTCTTATTCAAATATAATTGAGGAATTGTTTGTTCATAAAGAACTGTATTTAAAATTCCATTTAAAACAATTTTATTTTTCTTTCTATAAAAACGATAAATTATGGATGTAATATATTCGCTTTTTAATATTTCTAAATTTTTACACCAAATACTATATACTCCATCATCAGAAATAGAAACATCTATTTTCTCTTCTTTTAATCTTAAAAGATAAACTTTATGAAACAAATTCATATAAGGTAAAGCAAGAATCACCTCATTATCAAGTTGCTTAACTAAATTACAAATTCGTAATAATGCTTTTTCATAATCCTGCTTTTCGTAGTGATGAGGAATAAGGTCATCTTGTTTAATTCGCCATGACAGATTATTAACATAAAGAGTTTGAATATATTTAGGAACATGCCCATCAACTTTAAATTTTTCAAATAAATATTCATAGTAGCTGGTAATTGACTCAAAACTATAATAAGCCTTGGTTATTGTATCATTAGCTGTACCAACATGTCTTCTATAGATATAAGAAGCTTTTTTACAAAATCCTATTTTCATCTTTTGCATTAAAATTTCTGTTGCAAACCTTTCATCCTCGGAAAACTTTTGCTTAATATCGAATAGCATATTATTTTTAAAATTATTTTTAATCATAATATTTACAGTCGTTTGAATCAACAGATAGTTATCATTTAAATCATAAACACCACTTCCACTTTCAAACATTGTATCATAACGCACATGAGGTTTAAATTTGCCATTTATATTATAAATAATTGGATAAGTTACAAGATCAATTTCATCATAATGTTTTTCAAAAAAATCAAATAGCTCTTTACAAGCATTCTCCGTTAAGGAATCGTCTGAATCTAGAAACAAAATATATTTACCTAATGCTTGTTTCATCCCAATATTTCTGGTATCAGATACTCCTGTATTTTCTTTATTAATAACAATTATATTATCACTTTCATACTTCTTTATTACTTCCAAGCTGTTATCCTTAGAACCATCATTTAGTAAAATTATCTGTATTCTATCTATAGGAAAATTTTGTTTTAAAATCGAACCTATGCATTCATCCACATATTTTTCATTATTATAAACAGGGATTACTATAGATATATCAAAATTATAATTTATCATTTTTTCACCTCTTTAGTAATTTAAATAATTTTAGAATGTCACTATTTACACCAAAGCATTATTTTTTCACCTTTTTCCAATCTTTATATGGCACAAAGGTTATATCTATATCTGAATCTATAGAATAGTATGCTTTAAAACGTTCTTCAAACTCTTTATTTACTGGATCTGCATACCACATATATTTTGAATAAGGAAGCTTTGGTAAAACCATAGATACTTCGTTTTTGTGTTTTCCTATATATCTAATTCTTTCCTGATACACCTTAAAAACATAACCATAAATACATATAAGATAAGTAGCAAAAACAGAAATTGAAGCCATAAGAATAAGTTTTGTATACTCATTTTCTTCCTTTAAATTATTCAGATAAAATTCTAATGAAATCCATATCCAAAAAGCATACATGGGAAAGAAACACCTTCCTCCAATTGGTGTTACCACAAAAAGAGGAGCTGTTAAAACGATTATACTTAATAATGCAAAAATAATCCTATATCTTCTCAATTTGTCCTTTACAAAGAAAGCTGATAAAAATATACAAATGAAATAAACAATAGTGAGAATTCCACTTATATACTTAGTATATTTTAGAAAAATATTAATTCCACTAAATCTAAGAATTAAATTATAAATAGGAAAGAAAACAAGTACAAAACTTAAAATATAAATTTTTTTTCTATGATTTTTTTCTTTCATTAAATACATATATAAACTCTTTAAAACAAGACAACTTAGTACTATGTTCAAAATAAGATTATCAGCACTTAAATATTTATAAATCATAGTGAAATAGCTTGTAATAGAACTATTAATAAAATTTGCAATACCAATTGAACGGTATGTATCACTTCCACTTGATATATTTGAATAAGCACTATTTGAAAACATAATAAATGCCCCAATCATTATTCCAACAAAATAAAGAGCTAAACTTAGATTTACTTTTTTATTCTTTATAAAATAATAAATATTGCTAAACAAAGAAAGAACTAAAACATAAAGAGTTACGTGTTCTACAAATAAAGCACTAACAATTCCGATAAGAGGAAAGAAAATTCTATAAACCAATGTATCCTTTGATTTTCCATCAAATAATTCTTTATTTAAATAAATAAATAAGAAAACAAATACCAAAGAAACAACATAGTTAGAAAATCCTGCGGTCCATACTATTGCTTGCCTAAAAATCAAATAAGGAGTAGAAAGAAAGAGAAAGAAAGGCAACAAAAATGCTTTCTTACCTTTACTAGATAATTCATTAATGCAAAACAAAATAAAAGTAAGACTAAATGCCATTGTTAAAGTTTTAAGTGCATTACTTCTCGTTAGAGCAAGAACAACAAAGTTGCCAACCCATCGTCCATTATAATCTTTAAAATGTGTTTCAAGTCTTTCCATACCATAATTAGATCCCCAGGCCCAATCGTCGTGAGAATAAGGAAAAAGATAGCATAATATTAAAAGAAATAGAAAGATAATTCCATAATAAAACCATTTATTATTAACTTTTTTCACTTTCATCACCATACCATTCATTATACGTAATCCATGATTCATAATGGAACATATTTTTCAAATTGCTAATTGCTTTTTTTTGAGTAGCATAAACAGGAATTAAAACATCCATTTTAAAATCGAAGTCAGTATTTTTTAATCTATAAAGTTTATCATCATTTGGAATATCTCCCCAGTAAAATCTTCCAAAATAAGTAAGTTTATCATGATTAGCATATTTTGTTACAATTTTATTTGTATTCTTATGATGAATATGACCATACTCACCATCTGGATTATGTGTAACTACTAAATCCCAATCCTTATATTTTAAAACAGCCTCAATATCTTTATTAATATCATTCCAAACATCTTTCCAATCACTCTTTTTACCTTTAACCAAATCAGGATAATTTAACATGATATAATCGTCCTTGGTCAATGACATTACCTTCTTAAATTCAGATACCCTATCTTTTCTTCCTCCACAAGTAACACAAACTACTAAATATTTTTCGTTATGAAGAGCACTGGACCCCCATAAAGTTTCATCATCAGGATGTGCAACAAACATAACTTTTTTAGCTAATGTTTTAATATTATCAATATCCATCCCATTACTAATTACTTCAGTATTACTTTGACCAACGTTACTATCACAATCGACTATTGTATCATTTTTATATCTATATCTTATAAAAACAAATACCATAACAACAATTAAAATTAATAAAAACAAAGTCCTTTTATGTAATAAATTATCTTTTTTTATCTTTTTTTTTGAGGAATCTGACTTTTTACCCGGATTTTTTAATATTTCAACATCTAACTTATAAATAAGAAAACCCAAAATGATATTAATAAACATTGATAACAATAAGTATTTATAATAAAATCTTAAGTGTTCCATCATATATAAAAATATATCCCCATTATGTTTATTTAAAACTATTATAATTCCTATACAAATTGTATTTGAAAGTAATACCATTAATAGATAATTGATAACAAGATCCTTTATTTTAGCCTTCTTAAAAAAAATATCAAACACTTTAATTCCTAATATACTTGGTAATAAAAACACTAATAAACCACACATAATTTCACGCCTCCATGTTTACTTATTTTAACATATTTATATTCCATTTTCAATATCAACTATTAATTGTATAATAAAGTCACTTATGTCCTCTGTATAACTTTTTTTACAATCTATTATATTCCTATTTCTAAATTCTTTCACGATTTTTAAATCGTAGTCATCATTTTCTATAGATGATATTAACTTCTTAGGATCTTTTTTTACTACCCCAGGTATATCCTTCTTATAATTCAAGTAAAAATCTCTATCATTTAAATATTGATCAATATCATATGCATAGAAAAATATTGGTTTATTTAAATATGCTGCCTCATATAGTATCGCGGAATAATCAGTAATGACGTAATCACTAATAAGTATCATATCTAATGTTGAAAACTTTCTATCGTAAATAATTCTATCATCTTCTATTTCAAGATTAGAAAGTGGATGTAATTTTATAATTAAATTATATTCATTAAAATTTATCTGTTCAATTAATTTTTTAATGTAATCAACATTATTAATTTGGCTTTTTTCTATCAAATTATGTTTTTTTAACCTAAATGTTGGAGCATATACGATATTTTTTTTGTTTTTGAGTTCTGGATATATAGAATATATATCATCTTTTTTATTATTTATGTATTTTTTATCGCTAATTAAATCTAATCTAGGTAATGGATATGGTAATACTTTATCTTCCGTATATCCAAAAGCCTCAGCAAAATATTTTTTACAATTTTCACTACTTGTAAATATATAATCATAATTTTTATGCATTTTCATAGCCTTATTTAACTTTGATGATGTTCCTTCAATATTATCACAAATGCTATATCCAAATTTTTTGAAAGCTCCTAATGCATGCCACATTTGAATAACCTTTAAGTTTTTCTTATGTTTTAAAATGCTAATTGGTATACAATAGCTATCTAATACAACAACCTTAGAAGTAGCTATATGATACATCTGTTTAAATATATGCATAGCGTATTTTATTTTGTTCATTATTCCATTTTCTAATTTTCTATTTAAAACTACTATTTTATATTTACTATATCTTTTTTCGATATCATTTTTTAAAAGCAAAAAATCATCACTTATATTATTTGACTGTCTACTTATTAAAGTAATTTTATCTTTAGTTTTAAATAATTTTATAAAAAAATATACAAAATTACAAAATACGATTGCTATTTTTATTATAAATATAACCATAAAATCCCTACTTTTTTAATATTAATTCCTCTACTACCCTCTTCGTAGAATTGCCATCACATGATGAACAAAAATACTCTTTAAATTCTTTTAATTTTTCTTTATCTATTTTACCATTTTTTATAGAATTAATAAGTTCTTCTGTAGTATAAACTATATCACCATATGCATATTTATCAAAAGAATAATAGAAGTCTCTTGTACCTATATAATCATCTAAATCCGGAACAAAAAAAATTGCTTTTTTATCCAAAAGAGAATTCTCATATATTACTGATGAATAATCTGTAATTAAAATATCTGAAACAAATAATAGGTCGTTTATCTCCCTTTCATGTGACAAATTTAAGAAGAGTTCATCGTCCTTCGGAACATCATCTGTATTCTTTATAAATGGATGTAGTTTAATTATAAAAACATAATCTCCTTTTAATTCTTTTTTTATCTTTTTAAAGTCTATTAAAGAAAAATCATAATATGCCGTCTTTTGCCCATTTCCTCTAAATGTTGGTGCAAATAAAACAACTTTCTTATTTTTTAATATTGGATACTTTATGTACAGTTTTTTCTTAATACAGCTAATATAATTTTTATTAAAAAATATATCTGTCCTAGGAATCCCCAAACTATGTACTTTCGATATATCAATTCCAAAAGCTTCAGCATAATTTTTTCTTATATTTGGTGAACTAACAATAGTTGCTGTATAGTTTTTATGTGTTAGACTACCTGGATTTGGACCACCAACTTTTCCAATTCTACTGTATCCTACCTTTTTATATGCACCCATAGCATGCCATACTTGTATCAATTCTTGTTCTTTCTTTAATTTCAACAAATATATAATTGGATAGAAATCATCTACTAAAATGAATTTTGATTGTGCTATCAATTTACATAATTGTTTTTTTTCTTTAAATTTCTTTTTTTCATCTAAACTTTTCTTTAAGAAAAAATTTATTTCATAATTGTAGTTTTTTAGTTCGTTATTTATGTATTCAAAATTTCCAGATAAAGTCTCTCTTGAATCAGATAAGAATAGTATCTTTTGCGATTCTAATTTAACTACCATTTTGTACCAGTTAAATAATATAATATAATCAACTTTCCTTAATTTTTGTAATAATCTTGTAACTGTTTTCCTATATCTTTTAGGAATAAATTTTTCTATAAATGCCTTCATATAATCACCTATCACACTTTATTTATAAAACTATTTATTACCTCTTTCTAGCAAAATAGAGTTTGCTATTTTTAAATCATGCAATGTTGTTATTTTTATATTATATACTTCCCCTTCTACTATTTGGACTTTTCTTCCTTTTATCACAAATGCTTTACATACATCCGTTAATATTTCTTTTTCTTCTTCATTTAAATTTTCTAATACATCCATTAATAGTTTTAAATTAAAACTTTGTGGTGTTTGCCCTTGATACATCTCTTTTCTTAGTGGTATATTTGATATTACTTTCCCATCTTTTGATTCTACTATTGTATCTGTTGCCGTTATTACTGTATCTACAGCTTTATATTTTTTTGCTGCTTCTATATTATCTTGTATTATCCTTTGTGTTACAAATGGTCTTACTGCATCATGTGTTATTATTATATCTTCTTCCTTTATTCCATATTCTTTTAAGATATATTCACACCCTTTTAATACTGTATCTTGTCTTGTTTTTCCGCCCTCTACTACTTCTACATTTTTACTATCTTTTATGTATTTTTCAATCGTATCTTTTGCATGACTCACCCATGCTTTTGGGCAACATAATATCACCTTATCTATATCACTATTTAATAGAAATTGTTCTATTGTATGTATAAATATTGGTTTTTCCCCTAACATTAAGAATTGTTTAGGCATTTCTGTATTTCCCATTCTTGTTCCGTTTCCACCTGCTAATATTTCTGCATATACCATATTTTCTCTCCTTTACTACTTATCTACTCCATTATACACTATTAAAAAAAAAAAAACTACTCAATTAAATAGTTTATATGCATAAATTTATAGTAGCTATTTTACTCTATATATCTAAAAACTATTAAATCTTTCAAAAATAATAATCATTAAAAAACATAGATTATAATACCTATGCTTTTTAATGAATTCTAAGACATATAAGTTCCATGTATTTTACTCTCGTCAATATCACTTATATCATCTAATACCCATTTGTCATCTGTTTTAGTAAGTGTTAAATTCAAAGTATATTTAACCTTATCTTTAATATCCTTTAATTTTGTTATACGATAAGTATTAAATAAATTAACATCGTATATACCATCTTGATTATTAAATTCTTCTTTATGTTCGTTTAAATATGCATTAGCTTCTTTTAATGCTTGAGAATAGTCATATACTTCAATTTCTGTTACTACAGTTGCTTTATTACCATCAATTATTTCATCTTTAATTTCATAGTTTAAGTCTTTATAATGCTTTTTCATAATATCACGGTAATCATCCTTTGAAGTTGAAACAAAATTTTCTTTATCAATGACCTTATCTAACTGACTTAATACATCGTTACTTAATGTCTGATAATTAGAAAAATATTTTTCAACAACTTCTTTAGGCGTTTCATTAGTTAACTTATTCATACTACAAGAGCATCCTGTTAATGCTAAAACTGCTAATAAGCTGATAAATATTTTTTTCATTTTCTCCTCCTCTAATGTTATTTTTCACTGAATAAAAAAAAATATACTTTATTTATGTACTAATTTAAAGAAAGTATATAATTTCTTAGATAATAAATCAAAATTATTGTCAAGTTCTAAATTAATTTTAGATATGATTTTATTTCGATCACTTTCTAATTTATCAAAACATTCATAGTATATATATTTTAACTTCTCAATATCAGCTGTTTCTAATTTTTTTATTTCTTTTTTCAAATACTTCTCCATCTCACATTCTTTTCTTGTTTTAAAGTGATTAACATATCTCTTTTCTAGAATTTCATACTTTATATCAGATACATCATATCTGATACTATTTTCAATAGTATCTAACTCCTCTTCAATCATCAATTTACTAATTTTAATATTATCATTTTTAACATTTACAGCAATAACATCATCATCATCTGTAAGTAAAAATGCATATTCTAGATTTTTAACATTTTTGCTACTAAATACCTCACATTTATTTTTAATTGATAATAAAAAGTTATTATCAAATTTAACATAATTATTCTTAATTTTATCTAAATCATCACTCTTGATTTTAAAAATAGGGATTCTCCTTATATGAGTCACATTATCATCTATATTCCAATCATAAAATTCGTATAAATTTTCTTTAAAATTCAAAATTATATCATATATGTAATTCATCATGTTCTCCTTTCCAATAAATAGAAATATATATGAGTATAAAGCCAATTACCGCATATAAACATTCTATCCTACTCTTAATAAAATTAACATATTCTAAAAAATTATACCCTATTGTCAGTAAATTTAAATAGCTGATTATATAAACCATTCCTATGACAGTTAGTCCAAATCCTAAAAGAAAAAGAAAAATGCGACTTATCACTTTATCACCTATTATTATTTTATTTAAATTTTTTATTTTTATTTATTATTTTACAAATTTAGTGTATACTTAAGTAGGTGATAATATGTTTTTTATTTTTATAAAATTTTTATTTTTAGGACTAGTTCAAGGTATTGTAGAAGCTATACCAGTATCATCTAGCGGTCACTTATTAATTTTCGAAAAAATTGTAAATTTAAATTTAAACGCTGATCAATTAGAAGTATTGGCAACTATTACTAATTTAGGTAGTTTACTTGCTGTTATACTGCTTTTTAGAAAAGATATTATAAATTTAATTAAAAGTTTTTTTAATTACTTTAAAGATGGTAATAAAAAATACTTAAATGATACTAAATACTGCATATACTTAATTATTGCAACTATTCCAGCAGGTATAATGGGACTTATTGTTACAAAATTAGGAATATTTGATTTTTTAAGTAACAATGTCAAATTTATAGGATTAATGTTACTAGTAACAGGATTATTTTTATTTATTATCAAAGATTTTAAAGGATATAAGAATAAAGACAAAATAACATTAACCGATACTATTTTTGTAGGTCTATTTCAAGTTATAGCATTAATCCCAGGTATAAGCAGAAGTGGTTCTACTATTGTTGGTAGTATGTTTAGAAAATTAGATCGTGAGACAGCATTCAACTTTTCTTTTATGCTTTACATACCCATAAGTATTGCAACAAGTATTTTAGGAATTAAAGATTTATTTGAACTTAATGAAACATCATTTACTTATGTATGCTATTTTATGTCTATGATAGTAGCATTTATTGCCACATACTTTAGTTTGAAAGCCTTTAAAAAGATTATGATAAATGGTAAATTAATATACTTTGTTTGGTACTGCTTAATAGTTGGTACATTAGTAATCTTATTTTTATTCTAAACTTATAACTTTTAAATTAAAAACCACATATCACATTGATATGTAGTTTTTTATATGTATTTTATATTTTCTTCTATGGTTAGATGAGGAAGCCTTTTAACAAAAGTTTTATGTGCATTTTTATCTTCCAATTGTTCTTTAAAATCACCTTTAGTTAAACCATAATCTCCTAACATCAAACTATGTATTTTATTAGTTACCTCTATTTCCTTTAATGCACTTTCAGCTAACCCCTTATTAATACATAAATCCTCATATTTTTGTTCACACATTCTTATTTCTTTACTAACTCTATATGCTGTTATTCCACTAACACTTGCAGAATAAAGTTCCCTTAATCTTTTAAGAAGTCTATATTGCTCTACTTCCTTTAAACTTTTACTCTCTAACGTTTGATATAATGAAATTTTACCAATGTCAGAAAATTTACTTACTTTATTAATGGGCAAAACTTGATAATAACAATATTTAAAAACTGGTATAATTTTATCACTACCTAATTGATAACATACATAAACACCTTGATATCCACTTTGATTATCACGCACTTTAAATTTCAAATTACTTTCTCTAAAGATTTTTAATGCTTTATTATAAATATTATATATTGCAATCTGCTTATATATTTCTAATTCAGATAGTAGATTTCTATGTTCATCTGATATATATTTTTTTATGACAGAAAAATCTAAATTAATTAATGAATCTAAATAATCTAACATAAAATCTGAAAGCACACCTTTATACTTATCTAACAATTCTATTAGATCCTTTTCTGTTTTCACATTGTGACAACTTGTTATAATATTCCTATCTAATTCCATTTTAATACCCCCACCACCGGTTATTATACATCAAAATAAATATTTTGACTACCGTTTATAATAAACTTTTTCTAGTATAAACATTAACGCCCTTTAAAGTATGTATTATAATAGACCCTTTAAACATAACTTTAATAAAACCTAATCCACTTATGACAATATCTTCTTTTCCGTTTGTATTTATTATATGTCTTTCTAAACTTGTATCCTCTTCTATATTTTTAAACACCCTTTTTATATTAAGCAAATTTGATATATAAAAAACAATATTATTTGATGATTCAATTTCTACTTTTAATATATTCTCTATAATAAATAATTGTTTAACTTTAACTTGATAAATTATAGGTTTAATTGGTTTAGTTGGTACAATTTTTTTATACATTTTGTAGTCTACATAATTATAGATACTGTTTTCTTTTAATAATCCCGGTGTATCTATTATATTAAGATCATCATTTATTGGTACTATAATTGTATCTAGCGTTGTTGATGGTAGTATTGATGTAGTAATACACCTATCTAAATTTGTATAATTATATATCATCTTATTAATTAAAGTTGACTTGCCAGCACTAGTATATCCAATTACGAAGACATTTTTACCCCTTTTATGTTTTAATATCATATTATATAGACTATCTAAATTATAATTTTTTTTGCTACTTATTACAATTTTATCAACAATATTTAAATTAGTATTATTAAAGTAACCTAATATTTTTTTTTCATATATACCTTTTGGTAATAAATCATATTTGGTTAAAACTAAGATTATATCATTTGTTATATATTTTTTTATATTTTTAAAATCACTAAAGTTTAGTAAATCGATAACTAAAAGTACCAAATCATTTGTTTCATTTATGTGATTTAATATTTTGATAAAATTATTACCATCTTGTTTTACATTTTTGTACTCATTATAATTTCTAATTCTAAAACATCTTTCACATAAATTTGTTTCTTTATTGTCTAATATCAATCCACAACCTATACACTTAGTCATAATAGTTACCTCGCTTGCTATTTATTTTAGCATAATAAAAACTTATTTTCAAATAATAACATCAGTTATTCGGTGATATTGATAAAATAAAAAACATGAGAAAATATTTATAGTGAGGTAATAATAATGAATTATAATAGAAAAGATGAGAATTTTGTATATCATTTAGTTAGCAAAAACATAAGGAAGCAAAGAAAATTAAAAAATTGGACACAAAAGGAGCTAGCAAAAAGATGCAATTATAGTGAAGGTTTTATTATGAACATTGAAAGTAATTACCATCAAACCTTTTCACTTGGTACTTTATGGACTATTGCAAACACTTTAGAAATTGATATTAAATTACTTTTTGATGAAATAGATGAGTTAGTAGATACAAAATAAACTATCTAGTATGTCTTTTTATAACATTTTTACTCTTTATTTTTGCTAGTTCTTCATCTCTTAATTCAAAATCTAATTTACTCTTTTTGTAATTTTGAATTGGCATGATTATATCATCCAAAAATATCATTCCTTCATTAGTATGTATTATTTTATAATTATCCGTTTTGAAGACATTTGTCTCAATGAATCTTTTTTCGTTTTTTAAATCTTTAAATAACAAATATTTATCTATATCATTAAAATCTAGACTTCTATATATTGATATCACATCATTACTTGTTTCATACAATAATTTATCTAACACCTCAAATCCATATGTTTTTAACAAATATATTAAAAATGGTTTTCTCTGCTTATCATTAACTTTTAAAAAGTCATAACCATTATCAAAACATAGTTCTATCCAACTTGCAATTAAAAAAGAACCTATATTTAAATTACGATATAAATCATTCACTTTTACGCCAATAAAGTGGCTGGTTTTAGATTGATGATCCAAATAAAAATATAAATACCCTTGTATTACTAAATCACCATTCATTTTAGAAAGAATACTTATATAATATTTTGGTTTATTAGAAGAATCATCAAGCGATCTTTTTATATACAGATCTTGATTGTATTCTCCAGAGAAGTATCCTGTAGAATATAATTTTTTATCCCCTTCAACTAGTTTTTCAATGTAATTCATAATGCTCCCCCTCTTTTAAACTTTATATATATTATCACTTTTCGTTTTTTTATTCAAGTACCTTTTTTATTTTAATTATTTCACACATTTTTTATAAAATTATTTAATATTTACAAATAATAGTGTATAATTAACTTAGTTGCTAAGTATTATGAAATATTTTTTTAAAACTTAATAATTTTCAGGAGGTTGATATAATTGAAAACAATATATGAATTTAAGGATAAATTAAGACAAATGAAAGATGAGATTTTAATAAAATCCAATGAAAATGATAAATCACAATATGATCGTAAATATAATGAGATTTATCTACGATCAGTTGAAGAAGATATTGCTTTATGGAAAAAGGAATCACTTATTATAAAAGACATTAATTCAACAAAAGAAAGTAAAATATACCGCTATTTTTACACAGATTTACTAGGAAACTTGCTATTTAACGGTAAATCATTTAATTATGCTACACCATTTTCTAATTCACGTGCTTGTCTAAAAGATGGTGATGAATGGTTAATTTTAGATTCAAAAGATAAAAAAATTACTTACTTTCCCGATGAGTTAAGCTTTAAAAATATAAATGTTTTTAGAAACGACTCTTTAGCATTGTGTAACGGAAACGACTTCAAATGGGGTAGTATCAAATATAACAATGATGAAAACATTTTTGAATTTGATATTCCTTTTATATGGAATGCACTTGATTTTTCTAGAGAAAATGGAAAAGTATATGTTGGAATTTATGAAGCAAACCCTATTATTAGTAATCATCCATATTTCCACTATGATGAAGATTTTGGTACACTTTTTACTATAGAAACTATGAAATTACCAATTGATATGGCTAAAAATACAGATTACTACTATAAAACCAAAAACTTTTTTCCTTTGTCCCCAATGACAAGGTACATTAAGGAAGAAATATATAGTGATATTCCAAAAGAAGAAAGAAAAAATATAATTAATGATTATTTAAAAACTGCTTATGATATTAGTGATACTTACTTCACTGAAGAGTTTAAAGAAGAATTCAATAACAATAAGGGTTATATAGTAGATATTGGTGATTTTAATTCATATCAAAAAAAATTGGGGAAATTAATCAAATAAAATATCTATGTAAACCAAAAAAGAAAACAAACTATTTTAAAACACTGAAAAAGTCAGAAGTTTAATAAAAATTAAAAATCTGACTTTTTTATTATCAACTTTAGAGCATAAAATAAAACTAATTGGAGTGTTTAAACATACACTCATTAAAGACCTATATTATCCTATCTATTATGTTTGATAATAGGATTTAAGTTATTTTAAAATTATTTTATATATGTTATTATTAATATAACAAAAAAGAAAACTATTATAATTTCCAATTATCGTGGATAGATATCATTTACACAAATTCCATTACACACTTACTTCACAACCAATTATAATAATTTTATTTCCTTTAATGAAAGTCCTGTACTTTTTATTATCTTATCAATAGATACTCCTAATTTTTTTAAATTACGTGCTATACTAAGTTTTTCTTCTTTTCTTCCAGTTTTAATTCCTTCGTTTCTTGCTAAATATAATTCTGTATTACGACACATCTCTTTATCCTCTTCCTCTGTCAAATATGGAACGTAATCTGGATCTTCACTTAATATTTTTATAAATTTCATATACTCTTTCACCACCATATCTTTACATATTTTATATAGCAATTTTAACTCTTCCATATCTAAATCTAGCATGATGATATATTTATATTCTTCTATTTCTTTTTCATCTTTAGAATACCATATTTCTTTTAGTTTGTCCATATTCCATTCGTATATTGTAGAGTTTTTTATAAATTTTATTCCTCTTTTATTTTGCATCTCGTATTTTTCTATTATTCCTATTTTTTTATAGTTTTCTTTTAAT
>CAYTKH010000019.1:0-16989 GCA_964438315.1 uncultured Muribaculaceae bacterium
GGTATCCTTTCATCGTTTTATATTTACAAAAAACATCTTTTAATTCCTTTGCTAACATATGATGTACTCCTGGCATTCCATTTGCAGTGGCGGGTCCATCGTAAAATACAAAATTTTCTTTTCCCTCTCTATTTTTAATAGTCGCATTTAATATATCTATATTCTTCCAATATGATAGAATATCGCTTTCTATTTTGCTGACTTTTTCTTTAGACATTTCTTCAAATTTTTTCATAATTACCTCCTAATTTTTATTTATTAAATCATAATTAAAATATAATAGATTATAAAACTTAATAACATTATTATTCCATCTTTTTTTCTTATAGTTCTTTTTCTAAATGAAAATATAAATAATAAGAATGCGGATAGTAGTAAAAATATTATGTCATAATTACTAAATGATGCGGCACTTACACCACCTAGCAAAGTTACTGGAAGCCCTATAACCAGACATATATTGAATATATTACTTCCAATTATATTACCTATGACAAGGTCTGATTCTTTCTTTTTAGCGGCTATTACACTAGATACCAATTCTGGTAATGATGTACCAAATGCTACTATTGTAAGTGATATTATTCTCTCACTTATTTTGAAATATCTAGCTAAACTTGTTGCACTTTTTACAACAACTTCACTTCCTACTACAATTGCGACTAGACCTAGAATGGTATATATAATCGCTACTAAAATTTTGTTTTTGGGTTCTTCATATTCTCTTTTCTTACTCTTTAGTGCTGTTTTTATTAAATAATATAGGAATATTGAGAATAATAAAATCAACATAAGACCATCTGATCTACTAATCATATTTGTAACATCATGATTTATATATGAATCGGATATTAATACTACTAATCCTATTGTCATCAATAATGTTATTGGTAATTCTTTATTTACCGTTTCTATTTTTACTGTAAGTGGCATAATGAAACTAGATATACCTAGTATTAGAAGAATATTTAAAATATTACTACCTATTACATTTCCTACTAAAATATCACTTGTATTATTAATTATTGATGAAAACGATACTGCCATTTCTGGTGCACTAGTTCCAAATGCTACTATTGTTAGTCCTATAATTATTTTTGAAACTTTTAAGTGATTCGCTATATCGACAGCTCCATCGATGAAATAATCTGCACCCTTTATTAAAATAACAAAACCTACAATTAATATTATTAATGTTATTATCATTTCTTACCTCCATAATTAAAAAAAATCCTAAAGCATAAGGACGATATGACCGTGGTACCACCTTATTTAGGACTCAATACTATAACGCGTTACCGTTTTTTCTTAGCTATTTTCAGAAAAAAACATCAAGAGTGATTTATATAATAACTGCATATTCGTTTCCATCAGCCACGAACTTTCTATAAATTAGATATTATACCGTCTCTATCCTTTGTTCTTATATTTCTATCTTATCAAACTCTTCAATTACTTCTAATTGAGCTTCAACGACATCTTTAATCCTTCTTTTAAAGACATTTAAATTTCTCCTCAATATTTGAGCTTCTCTTTCTGTTTTTTCAGCTCTTAATAAGGCTTCATTAACAATACGGTTAGCGTTCTGCCTAGCGTCGTTTATAAGAAACTCACTTTCGTTATGAGCATTTAATTTAATTTGCTCGCCTGTCTTTTGTGCCATTACGAGTGCTTTATTAATAGTTTCCTCCATGCGTTCATATGTTTCTAATTTTTGTTTACATTTTTCTAGTTCTTCATTTAGCGTCTTACTTTCTTCTATTAAGTTATTTAATTGTGCTATTTTAGTATCCTTTAATTTGTTATCTTCTATAATTATTTCGACTTGATTAATAACTTTATCTAAAAAAGCATTTACCTCTTCTGGATCATAACCACGAAGTGTCCTACTAAATTTTTCCATCATATCACCCTTTTTGGCTAAAATTCAAGGCTTATATCATTATTATCGTGAATATCTTTCCCTTCAGTTTCTTCAGTTATTTTTCCTTGAACATTTATATTATTTGGTGTACATAAAAATATTCCCCCACCAATTTTTTGTAAGTCTCCACCGATAGCATAAATCGTTCCTGTAAGAAAATCAACTATTCTCTTTGCATGCTCTGGTGTTACTCTTTTTAAATTAACAACTACAGTGTTTCGCATTTTTAAATGGTCTGCAATTTGTTGTGACTCTGAATAAGCCCTAGGCTCTAACAATATCATTTTACTCTTACCATCATTTTCTTGCAAAACTTCTTCAGGTTTTAAATCATAGTATTCATCACCAGATGTATTATTTATAAAAACATCATCTTCCTTATTTAGCCAGTTTTTTAAAATTCCCATTAATATTCTCCTTCCATCAGTTATAAACTAATTACTACATAACATTTTAGCATATAAAACAAAAAAAAGAAATATTTTTTACTTAATAAATCTTATTTTTTAATAAATTTTCTCATTTTTTTGTAAAATATTCTTTTTATTATGTTCTATTTTTCTAAATAATTAATTAAGAAATTACAAAACACCTAACTAAATAATCTTACATTTTTTGAATCTTTTTGGTTCTTAATTGGTTTAGCAATTTTTTTAACTAAAGCTCTACCAACAGCTTCTCTAGCTTCAATTTGTGCTTCTCTTGATACATCTGCCATGGATATTGATGTATTGAGTATTGACCGCAATATTTTACATTCTTCTATTGTCATAAAACTACCTACTTCTTTTTATATTTCACAAGTTAACCTTTTTATTCTAAATATTATTTTGATATTCCTTACAAGCTTCATCCAGTTCTTTTACCAACAATTCAATTTCTTCACTACTATTTAATCTTACACCACTAGCATACTTATGGCCACCACCATTAAAATGACTAGCTACTTCGTTAATAATAGGACCACGTGACCTTATTGAAGTACGTATGTTATCATTGTTTTTATCGTAAGAAAATACAGCCCATGCATATATACCTTCAATATAATTAAAATTATTAACCATATTACCTGCAGTTGCAGCATCTACTTCATATTTATTCAAAATGTCTTCTTTTAATACAGCATACGCAAAGCCATTTTCGGTAACTTGCAAATTGTTGACAATATAACCTTCAAATTTAACTTCTTTTAATGGTCTAGTATATAGATTTGTATAAATTTTTTCAAAATCTAATTTAAATTCTCCCATCAATTTTGATACTAAATGAAAGGTTTTATCGGTTGTATAGGTAAATAAAAACCTATCTGTATCTGCAACTAAACCAATGTATAATTTTTCAGCTGCACTTTTCGTCATAACAAGCTTAGTATTATATACAAGTTCCATGACCATTTGTGATACACTGCTAGAAGTATCATCAATCCACTCGAGGTCGCACACTTTCTCAATGAATGGATGATGGTCAATTTTGATTGTATATTTAAAATCATCGGGATTAACACCATCGATACGTAGCCTATCTGGAGTATCTAAAACAAGGAGTAAGGCATCACTACAAATATCGGTTGATACCTTATCAAGTGTACCTAAGTATTTAAAATGACTGGCTGGATTCCCAACTACATAAACTTTTTTACTAGGAAAGGTACATTTGATAATTTCTTTTAATCCTATTGTACTTCCTAATGCATCAGGGTCGGCTCCTACATGTCTTGCTAATACAATTATATCATATTCTTTAATGGTATTATATATTTTTTTATAAATATTTGTCTTCATAAATCACTTCTTATATAAAACTGTAAGTGTCCCTTGCAATCATTAACTCTTCATCAGTTGGAATAACGTAGCATAAAATTTTTGAATCATCACCTGATATTTTAATTTCTTTACCCCTTGTTTTATTAGCCTCTTCATCTAATGTAATACCTAAAATAGATAATCTATCAATAATGGCTTTTCTAGTCATCGATGAGTTTTCACCTACACCTGCTGTAAATACGATGGCATCACAACCTTCCATCTCAACATAGTATTTGGCGATATAATCAACAACTCTTTTTACATACATTGTTTGGGCTAAAATGCAATTTGAATCTCCTGCCATAATCCCATCTTCAATATCTCTTGAATCACTGCTTACACCACTAATACCTAATAAACCACTTTCTTTGTTTAAGATATTGTTTATATCATTATAGTTCATACCTGCTTTTTCTTCTAGATAAGTAATCAATGTGGCATCTATATCACCACATCTTGTGCCCATTATTAAACCAGCATTTGGAGTTAAACCCATTGATGTATTAATACATATTCCATTTTTTACAGCCGATATACTTCCACCATTACCAATATGACAAGTTATTATCTTAGTATCACCTCTACCTAAAATTTCATTCATACGTGATGATACATACTTATGACTTGTACCGTGGTAGCCATATCTTCTAATCCCATATTCTTTATATAAATTCTTTGGTATAGCATATAGATAGTTTTCTTCTTTCATTGTCGTATGGAAAGCTGTATCAAATACTGCTACTTGAATAGCATTTGGAATAACATTTTTAGCAGCATTTATTCCTGATATACCAGCAGGATTGTGTAGTGGGGCTAGAGGAATATATTCTTTTAATTTTTCTATTACTTCATCAGTTATAAGTGCACTTTTAGTAAAAGATTCCCCTCCTTGTACGACTCTATGTCCTACTCCTTTTATATCACTTAGTTCATCTACAACCTTATTTTCTATCAATTCTTGAACTAGTATTTTAAAAGCTTTCTCATGATTCTCTAGTTCTACTTCTTTTTTAATTTTTTCACCATTTATTTTTATTGTATAGAAGCTTCCACTTATTCCAATTCGTTCAAATGTTCCTGAAATTAATACTTCTTCTTCTGGCATTTCATAAACTTGAAATTTTAATGATGAACTTCCTGCATTTACTGATAATATTTTCATTTTCTCACCTTTTTCTTTCTAATCATTTTGGGTATTTCTTCTGTATCCGCAAGGGTTATACAAATCCCCATTTTAGTTTTTTCTTTATATCTTTTTATACAACATACTACTTTTTTTAAATTTAATAAATTTTCCTTCATATGTTTATTTTTTTTACCTTTCTTATTATAAATCATACTCCATAATTTGCAAATTACTAACTTTGATATTATTTAAGTTTCCATCTTCTGGTATGTCATTAAAGCAGTAATATATACATTTAGAAATAGCACTATGTGTGACTACTAAAATATTTTCGTCTTTATATCTCCTTTTTAGATCTTCTACAAATTCACTTACTCTTTCAATAACTTCCCATAATTCTTCAATTCCATTATTATTGACATTTAAATAGTAATTCCAACAATCAACATGGTCAACTTCATCTACTTTAGCTCTTTCACATAAACCCCAATTTCTTTCGATAATACGACTATCTATATTGATATTTAAACTATTATCTACAAGTATTTTAGCTGTTTCATAAGCTCTTTTAAGTGGGGAAGATATAACTATATCTATATTTTTATTTTTAATTAGATTTTTTAACTTTTCTGCTTCTTTTATACCTTTTAAAGTAAGTGGCGAATCGTTTTGTCCTTGAACAAGACCCTTTACATTATCTTCTGTTTCACCATGTCTAACTACATATATTTTCATTTATCAACCGGCTTCATTGTAGGAAACAATACGACATCTCTAATTGATTCTTGATTATAGATAAGCATCATCAATCTATCTATTCCAAATCCTAGTCCAGATATAGGTGGCATACCCTGTTCCATTGATAGCATAAATCCTTCATCTAATTCCATTGTCTCATCGTCACCTAAACTTTTAGCTTTAGCCTGTTCTTCAAAGTTTTGTCTTTGTATTTCTGGGTCTACTAATTCTGAATATGCTTTACATAGTTCTGTTTTACATGCAACGACTTGAAAGACATCAATTATTTTTTTATTATTATCGTTTCTTCTAGCTAACGGTATTAAACATGCTGGATAGTTATATATTATCGTCGGTTGAATAATATTTTGTCTAATTTTTTTCTTATAAACAAAGTCGATTATTTGACTTAGTGATTTGTATTCTTCTAATTCTTCTAATTTAAATAGCCCATTTTGTACAATTCTTTCTTTTAAAATATTTGGTTGTTCAATATCTAAAAAATCAATTCCAAGTATTTTTTTCATTTCTTCTACATAGTTAATTCTAGTCCAATTTTCTAAACCGAAATCTAACATTTCGCCTTTATATTCTATTAATGTTGTACCTCTTAATTCCATCATTAAATTTTTAATAAAATCTTGATAGAACTTGATATTATCTTCAAAATTCCAATATGATGCATACCATTCTATTTGGGTAAATTCTTGAAGATGTTCTAAGTCCATCCCTTCATTTCTAAAACATTTAGCGATTTCATAAACTCTATCAAAACCGCCAGAAATACATTGTTTTAAATATGTTTCTGGAGCGATTCTTAAATTCATATCTAAGTCTAGGGCATTATGATGTGTAAAAAACGGTCTAGCTGAGGCTCCGCATACAGCTGTTTGCATGATAGGTGTTTCTACTTGTAAAAAACCATGTTCTTGCATATATTTATGAACAAAGGCATAAAGTTTACTTCTTCCTAAAAAAACTTCTCTTGATTTTTCGTTAGAGATTAAATCGACAAATCTCTCGCGATATTTAAGTTCTGTATCTGTTAGTCCGTGAAATTTTTCTGGTAGTGGTCTTAATGCTTTTCCTAAAAAAGTAAAGTTTTTAACTCTTAAGGTTTTTTCTCCTGTTTGAGTTGTAAACATCTCACCTTTAACTCCAATAAAATCTCCTGAATCTATCTGTTTTTTAAAGAATTCGTAATTTTCTAACCCCACCTCATCTACTTTAAATTCTAATTGTAAATCTCCTTCTAAATTTCTAATACGTACAAAGCTTAATTTGCCCATTTTTCTCATAAAGACGATTCTACCAGCTACACTTACATCGATAGTTCCATCTTCTAATTTACTAGCGTCTTTTAATGTATGAGTAATTTCATATCTATCAGGATATGGATTACATACTTTACTTATCTCTTTTAATTTTTCTCTTCTTACTAGTTCTTGTTCGCTTAATTCTCTCACATTAACACCTCATATATATCATAACATATTTTTGTTTAAAATATCTAGTATTTTTATAAATTACATCTATTATTAATTATTAATTTTAGCAATTTTTTCATTGAGATCATTTATTCTTTTGTCTAAACTAACAATTTTACTTTCAAGATTTTCTTTCTTTTTTAATGTTTCATTATAAATTTTATTTTCTTCTTCTAAATTTTTTAATTTTTTTTGTAATTCTTGCTTATATTTTTGTAAATTATACATAGTATTAATCGTAATTTTATTTTTATCTATTATTTTATCTAATTCTTTATAATATTTAAAACTATACATAAAACTTATTATCAATATTAAAAGAAAAACTAAAATTATTATTATTATTTTTTTCAATTTACCACCACACTAATAATAGATTGCCTTTTTCCCCATATAATTATATCTATTTTCAAAAGTAATTCTAGAATATCTTTTGATTTTTCCATAATAAGGATCAGATGTAATAATCTCTTTATCATTGTAACCAACTATAACTAAACTGTGTTCATTTATTTTCCAAGATATTTTACTACCAGTCGGTTTATAAATCCAAGTATTGGACACATAAGATGATACCATATTGATGGTTACCCACACTTGAACAGGATGTCCATTTTTTACAACTTTTAAAACTTCATTTAATGAACTTCCTGTTATGTTTTTTATATCATTTTTATATTTTTTTGCTAAATTAATAATAGTTGTCTCATAAGTACCATAACCAGCACGAGTTTTTGCATTACCTATAAATTCTGTTTGTGGATTACCACCATACAATATTCCACCTTCAGTATAGGGTAATTTTCCTGTATTAATATTCTTATATAAATCTTCACTAGTAACATTTATACTTTGATATTTTAATAATATTAATAAGCTAATAAATTCACACCCTGTAGGATAATTTGGAAACTGATTAATAGTTGGAACATTTTTTATATAGTACTCACTTGTATTTTTATTTATATTTTGTAGTTTTTTTAACTTTAATTCTAAGTTTTCTATTTTTTTTCTTTTTCGGTTATTATCTTATTTTTATTTGAAACATCTTTACTTAGCTGTTCAATATTAGCATTTTGTATAGATAATTCATTTACTTTTTGATTCAAATTTTTAATATTTTCCTCTAATTGTATTTTATCATATTTTTTTAAGTTCTTCTTGCTGTATTTTTATTTTTTTCAATTGACTATCATTGTAATTATTTATATGTACATTTAGGCTGAAAATAATAATAACAAAAATAGTCAAAAATAGTAAGGATAATTTTTGTTTATAATCTACTTTATTATGTTTTTGAATTTCATAGATAAATTGTTTATCTGATAATAAAAGCAATCTATAAATATTATTAACTGTCTCTTGATAGTTTTTTTTAATTATTAATTTATATAATTGTTTATCATTTGATTTTAAATTATGAAGTTTTATTCGTTTATCTATATAATATTTAAGATTTTCAAGCTGATATTTATTATACCAAACAAAATCTTTATTATTTATTATAGAAACGTGGTATTTATACCCCCCCCCAGGTGCTATTTTTCTTTGTTTCATACTATTACCTCTATATAATGCTATTGTCATAAATTACAAATTTATAATTTACTATTTATATAATTTTCAATTACTTTTTTAAATTCATCAGCGGTTTTAACCTTAAAAATATCTTCTTTTACCTTATTTGTATTAGGTAATTTTTTTAAATACCATGTAGCATTGCTCCGCATCTCTAATATTGCAACTTTTTCACTTTTAAACTTCATCAAATTATCTAAGTGTTTTAATAGCATATTTATTCTTTCTTCTTTAGTTAATTGATTAGGCACTATGCCATATTCTAAATAATCTACACAATCTTTAATGAGCCATGGATTACCTAGTAATGCTCTACCTATCATAACAGCATCACAACCTGTTTCATCAAGCATTCTTTTAGCATCATAGCAAGTCTTTATATCACCATTACCTATAACTGGTATATTAATGTTTTCTTTTACTTGTTTAATAACATTCCAATCAGCTTTACCACTATATCCTTGACTTCGTGTTCTAGCATGGATTGTTATAGCTTTTGCACCAGCTTCCTCAATTTTTTTAGCAATTTCTAAGGCATTTATACTATTACTATCCCAACCACTTCTAATTTTTACTGTTACTGGAGTTTTAATACTTTGAACGACTTTTTTTACTATTTCGTAAACTTTATTTGGATCTTTTAATAGGGCACTTCCAGCTTGCGATTTAACCGCCACCTTTGGTACAGGACAACCCATGTTAATGTCAATTATATCTATTTTATATTTATTTGTTAATATTTTAGCTGCTTTTGCCATAGTCTCAGGATTTGATCCAAATATTTGCACACCTACTTTAGTATTTAATGTTTCGATACCATTTAGCATATCAAATGTTTTTTTATTATTCCTAATTACTGCTTCTGCACTTATTAATTCTGTAAATACTAATCCTACATTCATTTCTTCACATATATGAAAGAAAGCTGGATTTGATATACCTGCCATAGGTGCTAATACAACATTATTTTTTATTTCTACATTACCTATATTAAAACTCACTTTTACCACCTTTTTAATTATTATATCAAAACAATTAACTATTAACAATAGAATAAATTTTTAAAATAAACAATATTATTTTTTATAATCAAAAATCAAAAAAATTCTATTTTACAATTTTTATATTAGTTTTATTACCTGTTATATCTTCATACTACTTATTGTTTCTATAATGATTAGTTAAGGTAATTTTTTTCACCAACACTTCTTGATGTAAGAATTTAAAATAATATAAAAAATTAACTAATACCAACATATAATTAAATATTTCTAAAATATATTAAATATCTTTATATATATGTATTATTAATAAATTGATAATTTTTTCTATATTTTGTAACATAATAAAAACTAGAGGTGAACTATGATTGATACTAACGTAGATAAAGTTATAAATTATATAAAAAAATTAAATGGTAATAGCAGTGACATAGTAGATCGTATTATAAATATTAAAGATAAGAAAATATGTTATATATGTTTAGAGAGTGTATCTAGCGATGATAAAATAAGCGATTTTTTTATGAAATATGTAGATAATTATATAGTGAACAATAAATCTCTATTCGATAATTTATTTGAAAATTTAAAAAATACCATACCTAATAGTCATATAGGTATATCTTGTACTTATGATGATGTTTTTTACAAACTAGCTAGTGGATTTACATGTATCTTTGTAGAAGGTGAAAAAAATGCTATTACTATAGAAACCAAAACATCATTAGATAGAGGTGTAACAGAAGCTACTAGCGAAGCTATTATAAGAGGTCCAAAAGATAGTTTTACGGAAAATCACCAAAAAAATATTGGTTTAATAAGAAAGAGAATCAAAGATTATAACCTTTTTTTTAACGACACAGTAATAGGAAAAAGAACCAAAACGAAAGTTACAATAGGCTATATAAATGGTGTGTGTAATAAAAAGATAGTAAAAAATATAGAAGATAAACTTAAAAAAATAGATATTGATGGTATTTTGGATAGTGGATATATTAGAGAATTCTTAACAAAAGATAACAAAACGTCATTTCCGATGCTTATAAGTACAGAAAGACCAGATCTAGCATGTATGTCGCTACTTGAAGGTAAAATTATTATACTTGTTGAAAATACACCATTCTGTTTAATTATACCAGGTTTATTTATCGATTTTTTACATTCCCCTGAAGATAATTATCAAAAACCAATAAATATTAGTCTAACTAGAATACTTAGGTTATTAGCTTTTTTTACAACAATTTTACTGCCTGGTTTATATGTTGCATTAACGACATTTAATCAACAAATAATACCAGATGAACTTTTAATTTCTCTAGCGGTTGAAAGAGAGGGTGTGCCGTTTCCAACAGCTATAGAAATGTTAATAATGATTATATCCTTTGAGATATTGAGAGAAAGCGATATAAGGATACCAAATGCATCTGGAGCAGCTATTGGTATAGTTGGAGCATTGGTTTTGGGTGATGCAGCGGTAACAGCAGGCATTGTATCTCCCATTGTAATAATTATAATTGGTTTAACTTCTATTAGTGGATTATTATTTACTGATATCGACTTTGTAAACGGATTAAGATGGTGGCGACTACTTTTCTTATTTCTATCCACAATATTTGGCATTTTAGGATTTCTAGTATGTAGCTTAATTTTTATAACAAGACTATGTGCTTTGGAATATGAAGGAATACCGTATCTTACCCCTATCGCACCATACTATGAACATAATGATGTTGTTTTTAGAAAACCACGTTTTAAGGCTTTTAGACGTTTAAGTATACTAAGTAATAATCATAATAAACTAGGTGATAAAAATGAAGATTAAATTAATTTTATTAATACCACTTTTTATTTTAATGACTGGTTGTTGGGACTACCATGAACTAAATAAAATTGCCATTGTAACTGGTATATCAATCGATAAAGATGGTGACACACTAGAGGTTAGTATTCTAATTTCAAATGCTAAAAAGTCATCATCTATAAATAGCGATGAATCAAGTACTATTACCTATGTTGGCTATGGAAATAATATGACTGATGCTTTTAAAAATATTGCTTCTATATGCCCTAAGAAACTTTATTTAGGTCATTTAAGTGCTGTAATCATATCTGATGAGTTAGCTTACGACGGAGTTAATATTGTTACTGATTATTTACTTCGTGAATCTGAGATAGTAAAAAGTTTTTATTTGATATTATCTAAAGATAGTAGTGCCAAAGATGTTTTAAACAGTCTATCTCCACTTGAAGCTTTTCCGACACAAACAATTTATAAAAAAATTACAACTTCTAGTGAAGCTCAAGGTTTTTCTTTAGCCGTTTCTTTTAATGATTTTATATCCAATATGATAAAAATAGGTAAGAACGCTATACTACCTAGTGTCACTATAGTTAAAGATGATGAAAATAAGGTTCTTAAAATAGATAAAATAGGTATATTTAAGAATGATAAATTAATTGGTTATGCTAGTGAAAAGGCGAGTCGTGGTATAAGTATTTTAGAAAATTCAGTCAATCAATTATCAACGACAGTATCTTGTGATAATGGTAATTTATCCTTCAATGTTAATTCTTTAAAAAGCACTAAAAAAGTTAAAGATGATAATTTAATTATAAATATAAGTGGGGCCTCTTATTTAAAAGAAGTTAATTGTAAATTAGATTTAAATGATATTAATGTTATAAAAAAAATAGAAAGTAGTATTGAAAAAGATTTAAAAGATGCTATTTTAAAAGCGATAGAAGAGACAAAGGATTATCAGAGTGATATATTTGGATTTGGTAATATGTTGTATAAAAGTAACAACAATTATTTTAAAAGAATTAAAAATAGATGGAATAATGAGATTTACCCTAATTTAAATACTAAAGTCGATGTCGATATCAAATTAATATCTAATGGTTCTATTAAAAAAACTATTGAGGAGGTTATAGATGAAAGATAAGTTTGAACTTTTTGAAATCAACTGTTTAATTTATTTTATTATGCAAGCTAGTTTCATTGGAGTTATTATAAATAATATTACAACTATTGCTAAAGAAGACAGCTATCTATGTATGATTTTAGGTACAATTATTGGAATATTTATTGTATGTTTATATACTAAATTAATCAATATTAATCCAAATAAAAATATTAATGAAAATATTCTATATATTTTTGGTGATAAAATAGGTCGTATCATTATTATTTTATTATCTTTATTTATATTTTCGTTTGGCATTATCATTTTATATAATGTAGTAAATTTTATAATATCTGAATATTTATATTATACACCGAATTATGCTGTTACAATTACTTTAACCATTCCTATTATATATTTACTAAGTCATAATGTTAAGGTTATTTGTAGGACAAGTATTATCTTGTTTTTCATTTCTTTTACTTTATATATATTAAGTATAATAGGTCTTATTGGTGGTACTAATTTTAGTAATTTACTACCTATTTTATCTAATGGTTCTAACACTATTATTAAGGGTACTACACTTTATATAGCCTATACTACTTTACCTCTTTTCTTAATTACGATTATTCCTAAAAATCGTATTAAAAATTGCAAAAATTTTAATAAAAAAGTTATTAAATACTATTTATTATCTTCTATTATTACTACTTTAACCTGTATTATTTTATTATCTGTTTTAGGTGTTGATTTAGCTACTTTATATAATTATCCCAGCTATCACATGCTAAGTAAAATAGCTCTTGGTGGTTTTATTAAAAGAATAGAAAGTTTATTAGCTATTCAGTGGATAATTTGTATTTATTTTATGCTTGTTTTTATTAATTATTATATTAAAAGTTCTCTATCAACTATATTTTGTTATAATAAATACTTTAGTTTTATTATTCCTGTTACAATGATGTATTTTAGTATTATTATATTTAAAAATAATACTATATCTTTAGTTTTTGAAATGAATTATTATCCTTATCTATTATTTATTTTCCTACTAATTATTCCTTTTATCATATATATTGTATCTAAAAAAAGGAATAAAACTTAATTTTTTAAATTTTGTTATTTAATGAAAAGTTGTAAATATCGTATTTAAATAGATTAAATCAGCAAAAAAAAAGAAAGTTTAATTTTGACTTTCTTCTTTATTATTTTTCATATCAAGGGTAGCTTCATTTATAGCATCATCTATTGTTTTAATAGCATCTGTTATCATACTGTAGCCAATTGCAGCACCAAATCCATGTGATAAGTCCTTAAAGTCTCTAGCTAGTTTCCTTATATAAGTAACTACCTGTTTTTCGTCGTAATCGACCATATATACTAAGAATTCATTACCACTGGTACGCATAATTTCAGTGTTTTCTATTTGATTATTAACTAGTATAGCAGCAGCCTCTTTGATTAAATTGTCACCTTCTTGGTGTCCATAATTGTCATTAATATATGCTACATTATTCAAATCAACAATAACAATTGCTTGTGGATATACTTCACTTTCATCCCATTTTTCGATAGAATCATTTAAGTAAGCTCTATTTTTTAGCGACGTTAAGACATCTATATACTTAATTTTATCTTCCCTTGATATTGTTACAATCTTTTCTTTATGGGCATATTTATTTTTAATATTGTTAATTAGCAATATAACTAACAAAATCAAGATAATTAGTGCTATAATAGGTCCTATTTTAACTGCTAAATTAGGTTTAAAATCGTTTATATTAACGATATTTTTGAAATTATTTAATTCAATAAAGCTTAGATAGAATATAAAATATGAATTAAATACTTTATTTTCATCACTATTGTTACTTATGAATTTGTAATCGTTATTTAATTTATATAAATAATTAACTTTGTAATTTTTAAAATATCTATCTTTATATATTTCATATGTTGAATAGTCTATAACAACGACATCATTACTTTTTTTATTTCTTAGTAATTTTGATACCCTATCGTATGTTTTAGGTTTTATATCATATGTTAAAAGTGATTCTTCTATTTTAGAGTCTTTTATTGTAACAACATTTTTATCTTTAAGTGATGCTAATGATTTAATTGTGTAATCACAATTTTTACACAAAACTGCTATATCGCTGTCTAATGTAGTACTAGATGTTGTTATATTTACTTTATATTCTAATGTAGATGTTGTATCAAGAAAGAAATCTATTTTATTTTCATTGAAATCTTTAATTAATTCTTTATTGTTTTTATATTCCTTCCATTTAATTTCTATATCGTTAAGGTTAGCAAAGTCTTTGATTATTTCGTAATTTATACCTACTATTTTTTTATTTACAATACTTGTATAAGGTGCATATGATACTAATCCGTATGTATATGTCTTTCCTGTTTTAAAGTTAGTTCTTTCTTGTTCACTTATACCTTTAAATGCAAAGTAGTTTGATGTAAAATGTTCGTTAAATTTTCTTTGATACTCTTTTTCATACCACTTATTTATATATTTAGATAGAATTTTATTCAATTTTTGATTTTCACCTATTCTAAATACTAATGATTTATACATATCTGATATATTATATGCTATATTCAAATTTTCATCTTCGACTATTTCTTTGAAGTAAGTTATTTTAGGTAGGATTATTCCTTCTATATTACTGTTTTCTTTTTTTATAGCATTCAAAAGTTCTGAATAATTACCATATTCTTTGTATGATATATTACCATTAGCTTTTAAATAGTATCTAGCTGATTCTAAATCCTGCTTAGCTACTCCTATATTTAAATTTGGTATATCATCTATGTTATTGTAAACGGTTCTTTTTTTAGTGAGTATAACATAGTTGTCTTTATATATAGTGATATCATCTTTATTTAGTTTATCTACTAATATTAGACCTAAATTACTATCTATATTATCACCCAAATTATAAGGTAATTTATTGAAATCTAATCCTGTCTCTTTGGATATGTCATCTACCAAATCAAATAGTACTCCTTCGCCGTTATAGTTAAAAATCGGCATATTATTAATAATTGAAATGTCAATTACATCATTTTTATTTTTTTCTAACCATTGTCTATCTGCACTAGTTAAATTGTTTTCATCTTTTTTATAGAATATTTGATATATTCCTAATAATGATAGTGCTAATATTGCAACTGTCAAAATTGATATTAATATTTTTTTCTTTTTCATACTTTCTCCTAATTATTACCATACAAATTTACTACTTTTTTTATTTTTATATCCAAAAATTGGATAAGTATCATCATCTGCATCACATTTTTTACATGTTGCTATTACTTGGATATCATAGTAATCTTTTTCTTTATCACTAAATTCTTCTAGTATTTTATTAGCCACTTCTTTAGCTTTGTCTTTTTGCAAATCTTTTTTAACATCTACTATAAAACTAATCTGTCTTGTTACAATATTAATACTTGCATTTTCTACTTCTTCATATTTTTTTATGCTATCTACAATTGCTTTTTTACTTTCTTCACTAAATTCTACTTCTTTTTTTCCGTTTAATCTACTATCTTCTCCATAGTTAAATAGTATATTATATAGAATAACAATTGCTATTATAAATATAATAAACATAATGATAAGTGCCGTAAGAATTTTATGATTTTTTATAAATTTCATTCTATCAATCCTCTCGTTATTACATTATACTATATATTATGTTTTTTTTCAAATTATTTTTATAAACTAATAACATCCAATATGGTTATACATTTTATTATATTTTACAAGCATGATTGTTGAAATACTAAAATAACTATTACTATTTTTAATGGTTTATTTAATTTTTCATTCAAGTTTTTATAAAAATTTTATTAATTATGTTGACATTATCTATAAATATAGTATAATTAGTATTGTCTACTTAATTTGCAGGTGTAGTTTAATGGTAGAACCTCAGCCTTCCAAGCTGACTACGGGAGTTCGATTCTCCTCACCTGCTCCATTGAGAGAATTACTCACACCCTCGTGTGAGTTTTATATTTTCAAATTTATCCTATATCACTCGTTGATATGGGATTTTTTCATGTTTGAAGGGAGGATTTACAAAAGAAAATAACCATAGAACCTTTAGAATTTCCTTTATGTGTTAAAGAAAAACTTATGAAGATACCTAAAATATCAAAACTACATGTTGAATTTGTAAATGGGAAGAACATTCATTTTGATAAAACTAATCTTTCAATCAATGAACCACATAAAATTATTATTAGTAATGAAGAATCTTGTATAATCATACTATCTTATCCAAATGATAATAATTTATATTTGAAAGATAGTTTAGAAATTATTACTCTTGAATCTATAAAATTTTTGATTTTAAAAATGCTCTAAAAAATAAATTTTTTGAAATTTTATTTTT
>CAYTKH010000020.1:0-16532 GCA_964438315.1 uncultured Muribaculaceae bacterium
TTTTTTGTACACGCTTATTTTCCACTTTTTGTACATTTTTATATTGACATTAACATTTACTTCCATTCATTAAATCCAAATAAAAATCAAACACATTATTGCTATCAGTTATAAATTCATCTGGGATATACCCTAAAGTGATAAAAAAGTAAAATACATATTGGCATATATAACAGAAAACAGGGCTTAATTTTAAGTCCTATTTTTTTTCATACATTTTTCTTCTCATATCATGAAGTATTTCTACAACTTCGGAAGCAGTAAAAAATAATAAACTACTAATTCCACAACCAATAGCAAAAATCATTCCGACTTCAACATCGTCATTAGAAGAAGCAAACATCAAGAAAACTAAAACACCTAAACCAATAATAACAAAAGCACATACTTTTAATATATTGCTAATTTTATTACTATTACTTAATACTTTTTCATTATGTTTAGCTTCCTTGACCATTTGCTCTTTCTTTTGATTTTCAGCCATTTCTTTGTAAAAATCTTCAAGACCTTTTTGATTTTTATTATTCATATCTATACACCTCATCTTTCTTTACAAATACATCTATTTTCTCGAACACTCCAAGAGCATTTATAATAAGTATTTGTCTTATCTCTACATGCTTGATACTTATAAGCGTCTTCTGTACTTATAGGCTTTTTATTGCTTACAGCAAAAATTATAATTCCTATAAATACAATAGTACATAATACAACAAAAATTATTTGTGTTTTTTCTTTACTAGCATTTGGCTCTGTTTTCTTTTTTGCAATATTCTTTTCAGTTTCTTTAAATTTATTTATTACTTCATCAGAATTACCATATAGTTTTAAAAGTTGCTCTGCCACTCTTTTACCAAGCCCTAGTTCTACTTGGATTTCTTTAATTTCCTTATCATGTTTATCATTGTTTTCATTGCAATAAAGGCAACCTATTTCTAAATCTTTTATCTCATTTCCACAGTTGACACATTTCTTTTTATTTTTCATAAAGATACACCTCTCTACGATATTATATCACATAATGTGGCCAATAGCCTATATATAATTTGATAAAAATAGAACAAAATAAATATAGGCTGGTGGTACACATGAAAGATAAAAAAATAATTGATAAAAAATATACAATAGATGATGAATATTATTACACAATAATAAGAAACAATATCAAAAAGTTTAGAAAAGAAAAAAATTTAACTCAGCAAGATTTAGCAGATATGACAGAAATATCAAGAGAATATATTTGCGATATTGAAAACGAAAGCAGAAATAAACATATTACAATCGCATTACTTGGTAGAATTGCTGAAGCATTAGAAATTGATATTAATAAATTTTTTGAAAAATAAAACAGAGAAAATTTACATTCTCTGTTTTTCTATTAGTGAACTCGTTCTTTAACATGACTTATTGCTTTTGTTATATTACCTTTTATTGCTGGTGATATTTCCATTTCTGAAGAATAATAGCTTAATCTCTCTAAAAACTTTAAATTTTTTAAATTCACATTATTTTTATAATATGTTGCATATTTTCCTATTTTATCATTTTGTTTCAATCTTTCAAATACCTTTAAACATTTATCGTAAGAGTCTAAACTGGGAATTAAAATATCGATTTTCCAAAAGTTTTGAAAATCATAATTCATATCAGAAAAATCCATTTCATTAACTATTTTATTTATAAACCCAGGTGTATAAGTATAATTTTTAAAGGATTTACCCATATTTTTATAAACATTAAAAATGGATTTTTTATATTTGACATTATTTAATAAACTGACATCTAGTTTAAATTTATCATTATTTATTGCTTGAGAATAAATAAGTAATTCAAAATATTCTCTATTCTTGAATATATTTTCATAATATTCACTATATCCATATTTTGTATTTATAATATTAATTTTATTCAAAATATCATCTGATAACTCAAAATTATATTTTTTAATAGTATTTATCATTAATTTTTGAAGATTTTGTTCATCTAATTTTGCAATAATATACTTATCTAATAATTGTGAATAACCATATTTAGACATTATTTGTTCTAATTCAACGATACTAATATAAAATCTATCTAAATTTATAAATTCATTATAAATATTTTCCACTTTATCAAACGTTTTTTCTTCATTTGCAATTATATATAATTTTATATTAGCTGAAACCTTACTTTCCAATATAGATTTTTCAACATTGTACGCAATTTCAGAATTTTGATTTCTTATTTCGTTAATAAATTCCTTCGTGATTTTATCTTTTATAGAATCTACATTAATAGATTTATCAGCTATTAAATCATATATAATGGAGTGATTATCTTTTTTTATTTTCAAAAATAAATTAAATAATTCATCATTAAATTTAATTACAGATAACATTTCTTCTAAATCAAAATCTAAAATATATTTTTTTAAATTTTTAACAAACCTATTAAATGATAAAATAAAATCATCATATTTTTCATTATTCTCGACATAATTATAAAACTTATCATTCAAGTCATTTATAATATTTAGCCTATCTTCATAGTTTAAAGCATCTTTAATATTAATATATAAATTATAGATGTTATTATTTAAATATGAATTTTTTAATATATTCTTATCTATTAAACCTCTAGACTCCATATAATTATAATATTTTTTATTACCTAATAGTATTATTTTCTTATTGTCTCCAATATATTTATAACATTCATCATAGATTATATTAAACCTAATTTTTTCACTATCTAATAGCTCATTTAATGTATCAATTTTTTCCGAATCTATATAATTAAATTTTGTATTAACCATAATATCAAAAATTGACTCTTCAGAAAACGATAATAAATCATTTTTATCAATAAAATTGTATATGTATATATAATAATTTTTATCAATAATTTTAGAATTAACATTTTCTTTTATTATATCTAATATTGAATCATCAATTGTCTGATTTCCAACTTTGTTTAAAACAAATTCTATATTACTTGCAACTTTTTCTTCACTCAAAATACTGGTTAATATGCTCATTATTATTAACTGATTTGAATTATATTCTATTCCTTTACTTTTAAGATATATATTTTTAGTAAGTATTTTATTCAATAGATGCTTTACATCCCTCATATCTTTAAAATAAGAAACTATTATACCTACAAAGTACTCATAATTTTTGATATCAAATATCTTACTTAATTCATCATTTTCTAGAATTAATTCCTTTACATAAGATTTTAATATGTTTTTTTGATTACTTGAAACTGTCAAAATATAATCAAACATTTTCTTAGGTTGAAGGTCAATATCTCCTTTTATTTTATCAATATCTATCATAAATACAAATTTTAATTTTACACCATTTATAAGATTATTCAAAGAATAATACTCATTAAATAATAAAGATATTATTTTCAATTGTAATTGTTTGTTTTTTACTCTATCTAAATCATCTATTATTAAATACAATGTACAATTATCATCAATGTAGTCATTTATAACTTTAAGAAAATTATTTCTACATTTATCTACATCTAGCATAGGGCTTTTTGCAGTTTTTTCAGGTTTGTAAAATCCATAGCCATATAAAACAAGTAAAATGAAAGTAAGTAATAATATAATAGGAAAAAAAGGATTTATTGTGTTATATACTTCATGCAAGATATTACTTTCATCTTCAAAAAAACTACCATAAATAGTATAAATTGATACAAAAGAAATGAGAAACAATAATAGTCTATCAATAAAATATTTGTTTTTCATATCTCTGGCAGTTCGCTTTTTAAAATTTATTGTTGTATAACTAAACATTTGATTATAAAATAGTTTTTCAAATTCATAAGGATTTTTACAAATATCATTTATTACCTGATTAACAAAATAACGATGATAGTCATTAACTAACAATTCCTCTTCTCGTATATTTCTATCATCTGTACCATTATCTTTTGCACTTTCTTCAGATAAACTTTCAGTATCATTATCTTCATTAATATTATTTTGCTGTAAAGATTGTTCTTTATCTTCCTTATTTTCTGGAATAGAATTTATATTCATGAAATTTATATTTACAAATATGTTAGAATCATTTTTTACATCATTTTCAAACAATTTAACAATACTAGATTTACCACTACCAAATTTTCCATCAACTGCTATAAAAACGGCACCCTTATCACATGCTTCTTTCAATTGTTCAACATAAGGATATACATCAAATTTATCTTCTTCTTTTTTTTCAATTGGTCTTTCGAGTATAACACTTGGTTTAATCTTTTCTTCATTTTCTTCATTTGTTATATTATCTTGTATTTCTGGAATTTTATCTTTTCTACTAGTCAATTTAATCACCTACTTCTAAAAAAAGAGCTCGCACTAAAACTTATTAAAGTCTAGTACGAGCCCTTTAATTACCTATATTCTATCACACTTTTCCATTTTTTGACAAAAAACTATATCTAAATATAAATTTCTGTTATAATATGCCTGTAGTGCTATAATGGGATACTTTCATAGAAGGAGATGTAACAATGAAAGAAGTCGCATTATATTTAACAGATATGTCTATAGAAGATTTTCTAACTTATATGAAACTATTAGATGATTATTTAATAAAACATGGTCTTAATAGGTCATTAATCCATTATTACACGACTACAATTAGAGATGAAAATGGAATTGTAGTTGCTAAGAGAAATCTAGCTAAAATGGTATCTAAAATCAAAAATAATCAAATACAAATGGTAATCGTATATGATAAGAAATATCCTACTATAGATAAAAATGAACTAAAACATATAAAAAAATCCACAGATGAATACAAAATCCCATTTGTTTCACTTGTGGAAAATAATAACTTTTGATATAATACTTATATCACATACAGAAAATTATAAAAATTAAACCCCTTATATTTCAAGGGTTAAACAAGAGTCGTTAATGCTTTTATGCGTAACGACTTTATTGGTGTTTACTAACCAAAATTCTTTGTTTGTACCTTTTCTTAGATAATCTTCATATATAGATGTGAATTCTAATACCTTTTTATGTTTAACAAGTTCTCTTGCTAAATATGCCATATCGTATGCACTGGAGTAGTGGTCTGCTGTGTCAAGACCATGGGGATTTTTAAAATTGGTATCTTTAAGTCCCAAATCCTTAACTTTCTGATTCATCATTTTGACAAATTCATCTACACTTCCTGCTACAGCTTCAGCTAATGCAACAACAGCATCATTTCCACTTGCAACAGCTACACCTTTAAATAGATCACTTACTGTCATCTTCTCACCAGTTTCAAGTAAAATTTGACTTCCTCCCATACTACTGGCATTTTCACTTACAGTGATAACATCGTTCCAATTAATTACTCCATTTTCGATTGCTTCTACTATAACTAGCATACTAGCTATTTTAGTCATACTAGCTGGGGCTAATTTTTCGTGAGAATTTAATTCATATATTATATCTCCAGTACTAGCTTCTATTAAAATAGCACTTTTAGCATTTTTAATAAATGTATCATTTTCTATAGCTTTAGTATTAAAAGGAATAATCATCAAAATTGTTAGTATAGTTACGACAAATTTCTTCATATTTCACCTCTAATAAAACGTATGAAAATTAAAAAATAATATGAAAAAAATAAGTATAAACTTATTTTCCAAAATAACCATCTTGAACAAATTTTGTTTCATTAACAACTATAAATGCCTTTTCATCTAGACTTTTAATATTTTCTTTTAGATGATTTAAATTCTTTTTATCTATTTCTATAAATAACATATATTTTGGTTTGTCTTTGTCTTTTCCTTTAACATCCAAAACTGATACAGCATATCCCATATTTCTTAATTTTTCAACCATTATATCATCTTTATTGCTTGTAATTACTTGAACAGCTAAATTACCCTTGATAAGTTTCTTTGATAGTATACTTCCTATAAATGTTCCAGTTGCATAACCTCCAGCATAGAACAAAGCCACAAATATACTAGTTTCATCAGTGTTAAGAGCTTCTTTAACGATAACAAACCATATGAAGACCTCAATAAATCCAATCAAGGCTGCCAATAAGCTTTTACCTTTTATAACGACTATAGATCTTACTGTACCTAATGATACATCCATAACCCTAACAAAAAAAATTTTTATACAAAGAACCAAAATCGGTATACTCATAAATATTCCTCCTATTAAAATTATAAACTAATTAAGCCATATTGTAAAGATATAATATAAGTTGTATAATAAAACTAGGTGATAGTCTGAAAACAACGTTTTCATCGCTATGTGTCTCTTGAACGAAGTGAAAGGAATGGAGGTTAATATGAAAAAGAAAAGAAGATTAAAGAAGTCTGTTTTAACTATAATAGTTATTGTTATTATAACCATTATTTTAATTTTTATGGGTGTAAACTATTATAAAAAGGTCACTAGTTATAAATATAAATTATCTAAAATAGGGTATAATGAAAATGAAGTTGGTGATATATTAAAATTAAAAAAAGATCAAATAGATGATATATTAAAAAGGAAGTACAATAAGATAATCCCCAAATTACTTGATAAACCCCATTTTATATATAAAAATTTAGACAAGTATTTAGCATATTATGATAAACATAAGAGTGAAAAAAAAGAACTTATTGTAACTAAGGTTAATATAGGTGCAGATAAAGATTTTTATTCAAATGCTTCTGAAACCATAGATGATGGTAATTTAATTTTAGTTAATAAGTATAATTATTTAACCAAAGAATTTAAAGTAGATGATTTAGAAGATGTAAGTATATTACATATGTATGGTAAACAAAAACTTCGTAAAGAAGCATATGACAAATTTAAAGAAATGTTTAATGCTGCTAAAGAGGAAAATATTACAATTATTATTAATTCTTCATTTCGTGAGTATGAATATCAACAAAATTTGTGGAATAACTATGCTAGCCAAAATGGTGAGGCATGGGCTGATAGCTATGCCGCTAGGGCAGGGTATAGTGAACATGAAACAGGACTTGCTATTGATGTTACAACCTATGGTGTGAAAAAACAAGAAGATTTTGAAAAAACAGAAGCTTTTACTTGGTTAACTAAAAATGCTCATAAGTATGGTTTCATTCTAAGATATCCAAAGGGTAAAGAAAATATAACAGGATATGCTTATGAACCATGGCATTATAGATATTTAGGTGTAGAAGTTGCAACTAAGGTATATGAATCAGATTTAACTTATGATGAATATTATGCTTATTATATAAAAAAATAAAGATTTTTCTTTATTTTTTTGTGGTATAATAAACCAAAATACATCCCATACAAGAAATTAATATAAGCATTAATATTTTTATTAATAGTTTGATTCTTTTATCCATAAAACTATATCAATCTTATTTCATAATCACTAAAAAATGGCTTATTTTTATTTATTTTATCAAAGAATAATATTCCATTTAAATGGTCAATTTCATGTTGAAAAGCGATTGATAACTCCTCTCTAGCTCTAATTCTAATTTTGTTACCATCAGGGTCGTATCCTTCTACTGTAACTCTAGCATATCTAGGAATATGTCCTTCAACTTCTCTATTTACACTCAAACATCCTTCCCCAACATCTGCTGCAATCATTTCCTTAGAATTGCTTACAATAACAGGATTAACTACAACATAATTTTCAAATTTACCTTCTTCATATTCATCGACGATAACGATAATTCGTTTTAATTTTCCAAGTTGTGGAAATGCTAAACCTGTCCCTGGTCTTAAAGAGTATTTTAAAGCATATTCTTCAATTTGACTATAGGTTAATTCTTGTATAATTTTATCAATTAATTCTTTGTCTTCCTTAGTTAGTGGAAGTGTAGCTTCTTTACTAATCATACGAAGGCGTTTATCTTTTTCGTCTAAGATGTTCAATTTTTCAAACATAACATACACCTCACTTAATATTTTATCAAAAAATAAGAAAAAATGCAATTAAAAAGAAGATTGCTCTTCTTTTTATGCTAGTTACACCAAGCTCTAGCTCCAATTATAATTACTAAAAGAATAAATAATACTAAGATAATAGCAGCACCGTATCCTGTTCCATAGTTATTATATCCACCATTGCAACCACATTGATTTCCGCAGCCATAACCTTGGTATCCTCCGTAATAATACATAGAATCCCTCCTATTCTTTTGTCTAATATATAATATTCACTGAATTTATTTTTGCTATTAAAATATTTTTGTTTTAAAAATATTGTTGGTTATTTAAAAATATGTTATAGTTAATAATAGGAGATTGGCATATGGTAAGAAAAGTTAGGGAAATTTTTAATGGCATAGATAAATTATTACTTATAGTAGTTATTATATTTTTTATAGTTGGATTACTTAATATTGTTACAGCATCTAGCCAAGTAGCAGTTATAAGATATAAACAGTCTTTATATAATTATTTTTATAAACAACTAGCTATTTTAATAGTAGGTTTAATTGCAACGATTATAATACTTGCAGTACCGACTAGACATTATAAACTATGGGGAACAGCATTTTTTATAGGAGTTCTTATTTTATCAATAGCCGTTTCTATACAGGGTAATGTATGGAATGGTAATAAGAACTGGATTGAAGTACCTCTTTTAGGAACTTTACAACCTAGTGAATTTGCTAAACCTGCTTTAATAGTTTGTTTATCTTTACTGTTTGAAAAATTTTATCGTAAGCTTAGAACTAAAAATATTTCTCATCTTAATATGATAATAGCCATTTTAACTTGTGGACTTATTTTTCCTCTTATTATATTTACACAGCATGACATGGGTACGATGATTGTTATTCTTCTTATATTCGTAGTATTATTTTTAGCCAGTCCCATTTTAAGAAAAGAAAAACTTATAACGATAGGGTGCAGTTTAGGGCTAGGTTTAATATGTCTATTTATTCTATTTTTAGTTGCAGGTAATATATTTACTAAATCACAAAAGAGTAGATTCGATTTTTGGAATCCTTGTAGTAAATATGAATCGACAGGATATCAAATATGCAATGGTTTCATTGCAATTAATACAGGTGGATTAACGGGTGTTGGAATTGGTGCAAGTAAACAAAAATCATATATACCAGAATCCCATACCGATAGTGTTTTTGCTATTTTTGCAGAAGAATATGGTTTTATAGGTTCATCGTTCATATTTTTAGGTTATATGATAGTTATATATCGCATTTTGAAAATATCAGCTAATGCACATACAATTAGAGGTCGTTATATGACATTAGGTGTAGCTACATATATATTCTTTCATATTTTAATAAATTTAGGTGGTTTATTTGGAATTATGCCTCTAACGGGTATACCATTACCATTCTTATCATATGGTGGTTCATTTACTTTATCCCTTATACTTTCATTAGCGGTGGTTCAAAGTGTAAGTATTGAAACAAGAAATCGAAAGGTTATTATAAAATAGTAAATAAAAATGTAAAAAAATAGATTTAAATGTCAATTATATTGATTAATAATTTAAATGTGGTAACATAGTAATGGAAGGTGAGTTCATGATTAAAAATATCAAAGTGAGTAAAAGAGCTTTCGCTGTTTTAGCTTCTAGTATAGTATTAACATCTACTTTGGGGTGTAATAAACAAGATTTAGATAAATCCCCAAAAGATATTAATCGTATAGAAGGTATGTATGCAGCTAGTCAGATAGAGTACATTACAAAATCATTAAATATAGAACCTATATATGAAAAAAAATTTGTACAAGACCAGATGGTCGACCAACAAATTGGTTATAGAGTAATTATTAATAAAGATTTTATAACTGATAAAAGTTCAAATGCTTATATTAATTCTAAAGCTATGTATGGTAATTTAGAACTAGATTCTAAGAGAAGAGAAATTTTAATTCAACTACAAGATGCTTGTAAATCGGATGCTAAACCCGCTTTACTTTATGATGAAACAACAACTGCAATAATTGAAAATGATAAAGTAGTAGGATATGATATAGTTGATACTTATGAATTAATAACAGATAAAAAATCTATGTATTATAATGCTAACAAATATAGTAAAAAAGGTGTATACGATTATGAATTAATTGAGGATATTAAAAAAAAATAATATCTTTTTTTAATATTAACATAACTTTTTAGTTAATTCATAATCACTAAAAAAGTATAAATCCATATTTGCATAGTGTTGCTAATCAGTATTAGTTTCACTTTTTTCAAATAAATCTCTATATTTTAGAGTAACTTTCGTTTTAAGTGCTAAATTTAATAGGACATCTACTTTTTTCAATTTATTAAAAGGCTTATTAACTATAAAACAAAATAGATTAAGATAATTTTGTAAATCTTCCTATTAAATCCACTGTGAGAATATAAGAATTTTTTTAACAAATCACATTTTCTATTAATTGGATTCAGTGGATTATCTTTATCATTTAGATTTTTTAATACTTTGGAATTATATGATATATCTCTTAATTCTAATTTTCGTACAAGACTTTTATGACTTTTCTCATCGTCATGAATTAATGTAGCACTCATTTCAATATGATTAAAAAAAGTTTCTTTTGTAGTTTCTTCACTAGGTTTGCCCATTCCTTCTAATATTGCTATTGTATTTTTGTTATCACATCCTATACCAATACAAAACTTATCTTTTGACAAACCTCTCAAAAATTTACCATCTTTTTGTTGTCTATCACTATAAATAACACTATAAAAAGTTTCATCTATGTAAACATTTTCTTTTAAAATTATGCTTTTTTAATATTCACTTAAGACTAGAAATAATTTATGTAGCCAATAAATAGACGTGTTAATTCCGTTTTTATTTACTTTTGAAATCAATGCTAAACTTCCATAATTTAAAACATCTAAACTGAATTCTATCCACTCGGTAATAGATATTTTATGATTTTCAAATATTGTTCCTGTAATTGGTGTAAAACTTTTCTTACAATCATTACAGTAGTATCTTTGAATTCCATTTTTGGTTTTTCCGTACTTTCTAAAATTATCTTTTGCACAATAGCAACAACAATTTATTTCGATACTGTTGATTAAAAATGCTTCATTAGTTTCTATTAATTTAGGGTGTTTAATATCATAGTTAGATTGATATTTTTCTCTAATAAAATTTTGGGTATATGATATTTCCTTAGAATTATCCCAAGGTGTTTTACGTCTAGACGTATCAATTATATTTTTCATTTCGCGATCCTCATATCTTTGATGAACAACCATGCTGAGAATCGCGAAATCCATAATTGCATAGTTGTTCGTCAAAGACTAATTATGTCTTAATTTTATCATAATTAGCAACACTGTGCAAATATGGATTTAAAAAGTATAATAAGTACTTTTTTTAAAATACAAAAAATCATAGGCGAATTAAATAATTTCTTGAGATATTTAAAACATCCATAAAAAGTAGTAAATTAGTAGTACCCTTATTATGTAGCATGAAGAATTTAGCAAAATATTTTTATTATTTAAACATTTAAAAATGAAAATAGCAATTATCATACATAGTACTTAATTGTTTTCTTCTTTACTTACATAATTATCTAAATATTCAATCCATTCTGGAACATTTTCTTCTTCAAAAAAATGATAGAGGAAATTAATCATTATATTATGTCTTTCTATTGCCTCTTTTTTTCCAGAATTAGTTAACATTAAATTCTTTAGTTTAAGTAATTTTTCGAACATGTGAGTAACAACTGTTTCATCTTTTTTTGCCATATAATCATCTATCGACATATTTAATGTAGGGTATATATTTTTATCAAAAAACAAATTGTCATGAGCCAAATTATATTGGTAACTACGAAGTATACCAGTAGCCCCAATTCCATCACACATATCAGCATCTGAGACAATCATACCCTCGAGTGTTATTGGACTAATGCCTTTTAATCTTTTGCTATAACCAATAGTTTTAATAGCATTTAAAACCTGTTCTTTAATATTATTATCGATAGAACATTTTTCTAAAATTTTTCTAGCATTTGTTAAATTTTCGGCATTTTCTATTTCAAATAATTTATAATCATCAACATCATGCAATAATGCTATTAAAGTAACTATATCCTTATTAGCATTTTCTAATTCGGCAAATTTTAAAGACAAATTTAATACTCTATTAATATGTTCCATTCCATGACCAGAATTATCTTTATCTAATAGCATGTATACTTGTTTTTTTATTTCTTCTATCATTTAAGATGTCTCCTTTTTTCTATTTAATTATACCATATATATAATAAAATTTTACGTTTTATTATATATTAAGCAATAATATTGTTTTATAAAGTAGTAAATTAGTAGTATAATCGCTTTCAAGTTTTGTATGTATGCCTTAAAATAAAAGTTTTTTAGTAAAAATTACTTTTTTTAAAGGAAAAAATATGTTAAACTAATAACTAAGGATGGTTTTAATATGATGAAAGAAAGAGTATTTAAAGTTGATACATATACGGTTATTAATAGAACAATTTTAACAGAACAAGATAGAAAAAACTTAGTTATGCTATATCAACCAATTATAGGTTCAACGGCAACAAGTTTGTATTTTGCACTTTGGTCATATTTAGATAAAACAGAACTAATGAGTATCGAGTGGACACATAGTCACTTAATGACTAATATGCATAGTACACTAGATGAAATAATAGAAGCTAGAGAGAAATTAGAAGCTATCGGACTATTGAAAACATATTATAAAAGAGGTGATATAAGTAGTTTTATATATGAACTATATTCTCCATTAAATCCATGTGAGTTTTTTAATAATCCAATTTTATCTATATCATTGATTAATATAGTAGGTAAAAATGAGTATGATAAAATAAAAAATTACTTTTTAATCCCAAAAATAGATTTAAGTAACTATGAGGAAATAACATGTCATTTCGATGAAGTATTTGAGACGGTTGATATAGAAAATTTTGAAGTATTATTAGAAGATATTAAAAGAACAAGAAAAAATAAGATGTCACTAATTTCTAAAATAGATATCGATGAGGTATTTAAACTTATACCAGAAGAAATGTTGGATATAAGAAAATTAACAAAAAATATTAAAGAACTTATTTATAATCTATCATTTATCTATGACTTAGATAATGATAAAATGAGTGAACTTATCATGCAGTCACTAGATAAAGATAGAAATATAAAAGTCGATTTATTAAAAGAAAAGTGTAGAAACTACTATTCATTTGAACACTCTGGTAAAATACCACGTTTAGCATATAAAAACCAACCGGAATACCTAAGAGAAAGTACTTTAGATGATACTTCAAAAAATAAAATGATATATCAGTTTGAAACTACAAGTCCGCATGATTATATATTAAGTAAAACCGGTGGTGAAAAGTTAACAAATAACGAAATTGATATATTAGAATATCTATTAAATGATATGAAAATAAAACCTGGAGTTGTAAACGTTATAATTGACTACGTACTTAAAGTAAGTAATAATAAATTAGTAAAATCATTTGTAGAAATGGTAGCAAGCCAGTTTGCAATCAGCAAGATAGAAAAAGTTAAAGATGCTATGGAATTAGCAAGTAGAGAAATGGAAGAAAAAAAACAGAGTAAAGTAAGAAAAAATAGTAAAAAAGAAGTTAAACCTATATGGTTTGATAAAAAAATAGAAACAAGGGAAGCTACTTTAGAGGAAATAAAAGAAATGGAAGAGTTATTAGCAAAATATAGTTAGGAGAATCTATGAAGACAGTAACAGAAGTAATGAAGTTTAATAATAAAGAAACTAATCTAAAAGCATCATTTACTGAGGCTTTAAAAGATGATGAATTTAAAGAATTTGTATCTAAGATAAAATTACCCGTAGAAGAGCTTATGAAATATACAACATTATTAGAAGAAAGTAAAACAGAATATAATAAATGTTTAAATTGTAAAGGATTAATGGAATGTAAAAATTTAGTAAGAGGACATGCTTATCTACCTAAATTAGAAAATAAAAAGCTTAAATTTAACTATAAACCATGTAAATATCAAAAAAAATATGAAAAAGAATTATCCTATTTAAAGAATATATATACTTTTAACATTCCAGATACGATAAAAAAAGCCGAGATGAAAAATATATATAAAAAAGATCCTAGCCGATTTGAAGTAATAAGGTGGTTGACAGAATTTATTGATAACTATAAAGAAAATCAAAATCAAAAGGGATTATTTTTACATGGTACATTCGGAAGTGGTAAAACATATCTAATAACGGCAGCATTAAATGAATTAGCTAAAGAAGGATATAAAAGTGCTATCGTATTTTGGAGTGAATATTTAGTAGAATTAAAGAGTAATTTTAATAAGTACGATAGTGATTTTTTGGAACTGATTAACAAAGTTAAAAAATCACCAATTTTGTTAATCGATGATATAGGGGCTGAAAATATGACTCCATGGGCTAGGGATGATGTATTATGTCCGATTTTGCAGTATCGTATGGATAATAATCTAACGACATTTATAACGACCAATTTTGATAAAGAAGGTTTAGAAAAATATTTATCAATAGGAGGAAATGATGAAGTAAAAGCCAGAAGAATAATAGAGCGAATCAATAATTTAACAATTGAAATAGAGCTGACTAGTAAAAGTTTAAGAAATTAATAAATTAGTCTTTAAAAATAAAATGATATATGTTAGAATATATTTAAAGATTCTGATTAGGACACGATGAATATATGATTTATTAAAGCGAGTTAGGGTTGGTGTAAGCCTAATATAATAGTATATTTGTTACTACCTATGAATTGAGTACGAAAGATACTCCGGCTAAAACCGTTATATGTAAGAGTGATAAATTAGGATGGTACCGCGTAAAACGCTCCTTTGTTGGGAGTGTTTTCGTTATTTAAGGAGGTTTATTATGGGAAAACATCAAATATCAATGGCTGATACAATCAGTACAAGAACTTTTATGAATGATTATTTAGGGGTAAAATATGATTTAGAAGGAATCTTAACACACGATAAGATGATAGAGTATTTAAAAAATTATGGTAAAAGTTTGCCAATAGGTGTCAATATGGATTATATAACTAAAGAAGATATTGCCTTAGGTAGGGTTTTATTAGTTAGAGAAGAAAGAAAATCTAGTAAAAGAAAATGTAATAAATCTTATAATAAAGTTAGAGTTTTGGCATATAGAAATCCACTTTATTTAAAGGAAGAAAGAGTAAAAGAAAATTTATTTAAAAATTGTACTAATGGAGAATTAAAAAAACGCCAAGAAGAACTTAGAAAAAAAAGAAATGAATATCTAATAACAATATCGCTTATTGAGGATGAATTTGGTAATATTATGGATCTAGAAACTTATGAAAGATATAGTAGCGAATTTTCTATAACAACTGGAGTTAATCGTAGTAAGGTTATGAAAATAAAATGTAAAAGTATGAGAAAAAGGGGAAGATAATTGTGATAAATATAAAAGAAGATGAGAATTTAAATATATTAAATCATAGTTGTGCACACTTGATGGCACAAGCTATTAAACACTTATATCCAAATGCTAAATTTTGGGTGGGACCTGTTATTGAAGAGGGATTTTATTATGATGTCGATTTAGATGATAAAGTATTAAAAGAAGATGATTTACCTTTAATTGAACGTGAAATGAAAAAAATTAGTAAAGATGGTAAAAGAATAGTTAGAAACGAAATATCTAAGGAAGAAGCATTAGAAATGTTTAAAGATGATCCATATAAGATTGATTTAATTACGAGAATGGATAGTAAAGATACCGTAATTTCATGCTATACACAAGGAGATTTTACTGATTTATGTAGAGGACCACATGTTGATACAGTTAAAGAAATAAAATATTTCAAGTTACTAAAAACAAGTGGAGCTTACTTTAAGGGGGATTCTAAAAATAAAATGCTTCAAAGAATATATGGTGTTTGTTTTAGAGAAGAAGATGATTTAAATAATTACTTAAAAGCCTTAGAAGAAGCTAAGGAAAGAGACCACCGTAAATTAGGAAAAGAATTAGAAATATTTATGACTGATGACCTAGTAGGTAGGGGTCTTCCTATGTTTTTACCAAATGGTTATACGATATGGCAAGAATTAGAAAACTATATCAAAGAAAAAGAAAGAAAATTAGGATACCAGCATGTAATGACTCCATGTGTTGGTAATGTTGAATTATATAAAACAAGTGGTCACTACGAGCATTATAAAGAAAATATGTTTCCAGCGATGGAAGTGGATGGAGAATCGTTTGTTTTAAGACCGATGAACTGTCCTCATCATATGATGATATATGCTAATAAGTTACATTCATACAAAGATTTACCAATTCGTATTGGTGAAGTAGCTCACGATTTTAGATACGAAGCTAGTGGTGCAATCAAAGGAATTGAAAGAGGAAGACATTTTTGTCAAAATGATGCCCATTTATTTGTAACAAAGGACCAAATAAAAGAGGACTTTAAAAATGTTGTTGATTTATTCTTCGATGTATATATAGATTTTAATATTACAGATTATCGTTGT
>CAYTKH010000021.1:0-12311 GCA_964438315.1 uncultured Muribaculaceae bacterium
TAAAAATAACAATCAATTCATATAGTTATACAATTATAACAGCACACAAATTAAAAAGGTAAAAATATATGGATTATCAAATAATAGAATTAGGAGAATTTAGTGTGATAGGGATAATGTATGAATTATCAAAATCATTAAGTAATAATGTGAAACTAGCACAAAATCATTGGAAAACATTTAATAGTAAATTAAGAAACAATAAGTTATATTTAGGAAGTAATTGGTGTAAATATGCTTTTATTGAAAAAATCGAAAATAAGGTATTTTATTACATATCTATTCCTAAATATATATATGTAAAAATAAATAAAGAGAAAATTTTGTATCACGAAAATGCTACTTTTGATGGAAATCATGATTCAATAAAATATGATAAATTTACTGTTATTTTTAAGTTGTCAGGTCAATTTTATCTAAGAAATTTTTCGGTTTTTGCAAAAGATAGAAATGTAAATTTTGTTTTAGATGGTTAAGTGGTAGCAATTTATAGTATAAATTTGTAAAAGAAAATTGCAAATGATGATAACCAAATAAAGCCAAATAGTAAAATTATCATTTAACTAAGAAAGAGGTCTATATGAAAAAAAATGATATCTTCAAAATTAAAGAACTAAATATAAAGGATAAAAAAGGGAATTTAAAAAAAGAGGCATCTAGTAAAGTCTCAAGTACAAAATATTTTCCAATATTTGATATTGCTGGAAAAGAAAGAATATTTAAACCGCTTTCTAAAACAAAACCATTGTCAACCCCATTATTTTCTTATAGTGAAGTTTATTGGTCATATCTTATCAATAAATACATCGATAATAATACACCAGTATATAGTCTAGCTTATTGTATAGGTTTATCTGATGAGCAACCAAAATATTATGAAAAAGGCTGTTTAGTAGATAATATTTTGTCAAAAGGTGAAGAATTAATTAATATATATGAATTTTTTGGAAAATATAAAGACCCATTAGTAGATATTTCAAACTACGAAAATTATTGTGAGGTTCAATATGATTATACAAATATATTAAATAGTCAATTTTTTGCCAAAAATAAAGAGCTTAGAGAAGAACTCATAAAACAAATATTATGTTCAATTTTAAGAAGAGATGCCAATTATCACTATGAAAATATTTCTCTTATTACAAAAGAAGATACTGTAATAAAAGTTGCACCTATAATCGATGTTGAATTTTCTGAAATGTTTATGTACCCTGATTTTGAAAACCTACATAAAAGAAGATTTTCTTGTTACGATGAAGGAATGGCACCATTATTTACTTATAATGAAAATTTAAGCTATGAAGAAAATAGCTCAGTATTTTTAGATAGATTAATAAACGGAACAATTTATGATAAAAACGATCGTTATGAATTTTTTAATTTGCTTAAAAATCTTAGAGTAATAGCATCCCTAGAACCATTAGTTGTTAAAGATTTCTTAAATAAGATTGAAGCAATGAAAGAAGAAGTTAAATGCCTTGATATACAATTTGATACCGAATTTTTAGGAGAATTTTCATCGGAAGATTGGGAAGCAACTAGAATGCTTTATAAAGATGGCAAACTGCCTACTGATAAAGAATATCTAGTCAAAAAGAGGAAAGTTGAAGAAAGTAGAATTATTCTAGATGAAAAAGATTTCAACGAAAATTTGAAAAAAGAAGTGCTATGGAGCATTGAAAAATTAAAGAAGGTTTTAAACTTATTAATAGATTTAAAAGATGGTAAAGTACCTAATTTAAAATCATACCAAAATGAAACGTTATATGAACCAATTATTCGTATGCCAGATGATATGTTAGAAATTATAATGAAAGAAATGTCTAAGTCAAATTGTGGGAGTAATAGTTTAACTAAAAAGAAATAACGATTGAAAAAATATTGTAAAACAATAATATTTAAAACTAAATAGAAATTTAAAAACGAGTATTAAATATGCAAAATATTACTATTATTAATAACTAATGATATAAAAAGAGTGAGGCAAGTTGGCAAAACCAGATAATGATATTATGATATATAAAGATGGTATAACCAAAGTAAATGTAAAATTTATTGACGAAGATATTTGGTTAACTCAAAATAGTATTGCTTCACTTTATAAAACGACGCAAGAAAATATTTCAATGCATATTAAAAACATTTATAAGGATAAAGAATTAGAAGAAATTTCAACTAATAAGAAATTCTTATTAGTTCAAAAAGAGGGAAATAGACAAGTAAAAAGAAACATCGACCATTATAACTTAGATATGATAATTGCATTAGGTTATAGAGTACAGTCAGAAGTAGCGGTTCGACTTAGAATATGGGCAACTGAAAAATTGCATGAATATATTCAAAAGGTTTTTGCTATGGACGATGAAAGATTGAAACAAGGAGACAATAGATATTTTAGAAAACTTTTACAAAGAATTAGAGATATTTGCTCAAATGAAAGAAATTTTTATCAGCAGGTAACGGATATTTATGCTACAAGACTTGCATAAAACAAATGACACAGAATATAAAAATTAAAGATTTGCTTTATTTTAAAGGAAAAGTTAGTAATAGACATATTGCATTGGAAACAATAGAAGAATACAATATTACAGAAAACTTTAAAATTATGGTATCAATATTAAAATAAGTATTAAAATGTCCTCGTTTGATATTATAAGTAAAAGAATTAAAGTAAATGAAATTAATTGATAATTTTGGTTGTGAATTAGTAATAGGTATGAGAAGTCATATCTTTTTTTCTTTTGTTATCACAAAAGTATTGATAAATAAAATTATTTTTCTCACTTTCAATTTTATTGATGTAAAAGCAAAACGTGTTCGTAATTTTATTTTTCTCCATCTGTAAATTTCCCAGTTAAAGTATTTAATTTAATTTCAAGTTTTATCTCAGTTTTAGGAAGTAGTCCTCTATCAAATTTAGGGTATTTTTCTTTATCTAGTTTTTCTAGGTTAGGTCTAATCATAGGTATTAGTTCTTTTAATCTATCTAATATCCATCATTTGATATTGTTTTATTTTCTATTTTTGTTACTTATGCTGAATATATTAATCAGTTATAAAGTTGAATACGAGTTTTATTAATAAAAATTAGTGCAATTATAATCAATATAATAAAATCAAGATTAACTCTTGATTTTTAATTTTTTCTTATGAATTATAAATTTATCCATAGATGCTAAAATGCCAGGTAATAAAAATAGAATAAGTATTGTAGAACATAATGTTCCTTTAGATATTGTAATACATATCTTAGCAGCTATAGCTTCCGCAAATAAACCTACTATAAATGTAACAATAATCAAAATAGATGAACTAGTTAAAATTGTATGTATAGAATTATTGTATGAGTTAGCTAGAGAATCTATTATACTATTACCTTTTAATCTGTATTCTTTATAATATGAAGTATAAACTATTGCATAATCTATTGTAGCTCCCATCAAAATACTTTGAACAATTAAAATCGCTATAAAATAAATAGAGGAACCAGATAATGATAAGATACTCATTGTGATAAATACAGAACATTCAATAATTAATACTAATATTAAAGGTATAATAATAGATTTAAAAGTTAATGCCACTATAATGAATATTGCAATCATAGTAACCAATGTAATGGAATTTAATTCATTATCAAATGATCCATTCATTTCATATGCCATTAGAGAATCACCAATTATATATATTTCATTATCGTTAGTATTTAAATCATCTTTTATACTTTTTATGAAATCAAATGTTTCTTCAGATTCCTTATCAAAGGTCGTATTGATAATAGCCCTTGAATAGTTTTTACTTACTAATAGATTTTTAGCATCATCAACCGATTTTTTAGATTCGTATATTTTATTTTTCATATCATCATCGATGAATTCTTCAAATATTTCGTTTTTTACAATATTATTGTTAAGATAGTTTATAAAGTCTTGAATAGATAATTCGTATTTATTATTATAATTATAAATACTACCATAATAAATATAGACTAAATCAATAGTTTTTTGTTCAATACTTCCTAAATTAATTAAAATGTTTTTTAAATCTTTGCTATTATATTTAGTATTATTTAAGGTACTATCAATAATAGTGTTAATACTTTTTAATTTGTTAATGGAATTTTTATCAAAATTATCGTTATATTTTTTATCTGTTACGACATCATTAATTACAAACTTAACAAAGTTGTTTAAATTTATTTTATAATTTGTATTTACATATGTAATATCATATAAAGAATATAGTAGCGATAGATTGGATTTATCAATATTTAGTAAATTACTAAGTTCATTATATGTATATTTAGTATTACTAATAACACCATTCATTACTTTATTAATCAATGTTAATTTGTTGTAAACATCATTAGGAATGTTTGATAATGCGGGATTATTCTTATTACTAATTATAAATTTAACAAATTCATAAGGACTTAATTTATAATCATATTGATATGTATTACCTATAATGGAATATAAACTTAAAACCCTACTTTCTTCAATACCCAATATATTTGACATCTCTTTATAGTCATATAAATTCTTATTAGAATTTAAAGAATCATCTATTACTAATTTTACAAGTTTTAATCTATTGATATTTTCACTAGGTATATAATTAGTAAAATTAGTTAATAATATGTCTAAAAATTCTTTTGGACTCATAGTATAGTCATCTAATAAGTTGTTATACATATATACCATATCTACTAACTCATCATATCCATTAAAATAATTTTTTAAATAATTTTTAGATAGGGGAGTACCATTTATGTTATTTTCGTTTTTTGCTAGTAAAATAATAGGTTCTATGTTAGATAAATCTTGATTAGTTAAATATTCACGTGATTTATCTATGCCTATTAAAAAGTCACTTAAACTTACTTTATAACCACTATCAAATTTAGTATAATATAACATCAATAATTTATTGATACTTTCTTCATCAAGATTAAACATACTAGCTAGTTGTACTTTATTTAATTTAGTAGTAATCTTATTTTTATCTATAAAATTACTTAATTGTTTAATACTATTTTTAGTAGTATTGTTGATACTTTCTTTATAATTTTTATTATCAATAACATCTTTATTTAAAAAATCTATAAATTCATTAATACTTATTTTGATGTTGATATCATTTTTATGTTTTAAAACGTATAAACTTTTTACTTTATCTTTTTCAATACCCAGTATATTAGATATGTCGTTAATATTTCTAAGTTTATTAATCTCATTTTTTTCAGTAAAATATTTTAACTTGTTAATATTATTTTTTAGATTACTATCTATTTTAGAATTAATTTCTTTATTGTTATAGATGTTATTTTCTATAAAAGAAACAAATTCATGGAATGTCATAGTACTTTTAATATCCTCATTATTATAATAGTAATAAATGATTTTTATCAAATATTCATCTATATTAGTATCAGATTTTATATCTTTAATTTTACCATTTATCTCATTATATTTTAGGTTTTCACCTATTGTATTTCCATAACATAGTATACTTTCTATTTTTTTATTTTCTAATTTTTTACAATATTTTGAAACTATATCTTCATGTTTATTATTATATATGATTACCATTTGATTATTGGTATTAAAGTGTTTAGCTATTTCATCTTGTTCAGCTCCAGTATATAGATAATGTAAATTACCTTTTAAATAGAAACTTACAATAAAAAATATACTGAATATAATTATCGATATATATCTACATTTATAACTTGCTTTACCTAGTTTATTAAATTTTAAATTAAATGATTTTTTCTTTGTTTTTTCGATAGCTTTATCAAATAATAAAATTAATGCTGGTAGACATAAAAATATTGATATTAGACTAAAGAATACTCCTTTAGCAAGTACTAATCCTAAGTCTTTACCGATAGTAAAACTCATAAATACCAAGGCGAGTAAACCGACAATGGTTGTTATAGAACTACTAGTTATAGACTTAAAAGCATTGTATAAAGCTTCTTTCATCGCTATTTTTTTATCGTTAATTTTTTCTTTTTCTTGAGAATATCGATTCATTAATATTATTGAATAATCCATAGAAAGGGCAAGTTGTAGTACAGCTGATATTGCACTAGTGATACTAGATACATCATCAAATATTATGTTGGTTCCATTATTTAAAAATACTGCAAGACCTATTACAAATAGGAATAAAAATGGTTCTATATAAGATTCACACATGATTATTAGGATAATCATTGCAAACAAAACAGCAGCAATAAGTATCCAATTTTTGACTATTGGTTTATTAGCTTCATCAATAGAACCACCTAATGCTATAATTTTGTCATTATATTCCTTTTTTATGTAGCTATATAATTCTTTTGCATTTTTTGAATCACTATAGTCATCAACGTTAAGTATAAATAAAGAATACTCTTTATTATTATATTTATTACTAGTATCATAATCAACACTACTAACATTGTTTATTGCTGATAGTTCTTTTTTTAGAGTGGCTTTTTCATTTTCTTTTAAATTTTTAAACATAATGTATAATTGACTACTTTTAATACTATCAAAATTGTCATTCATAATATTCATACCAATTTTAGTTTCACTTGTATCTGGTAAATATTTTATAATATCATTGTTGATATTAACCTTAGTACTTACAAATAAGGAAATAAGTGATATTATGATAAAAGTAACTAAAATATAATATTTTTTTTCAACGATAAAATCTGTAATTTTTTTCATATGTTTAAACTTCCTTTCATAAAACATATTCGATTATATATATATATTCATAATAAATAAAGTACATTTTATATGTCAATGTATAAATTTTGACAATATATAAAATTTTGTCTATTTTTACAGTGTAAAATATTATACATGGTTTAAATTATGATATAATATTTTATGAAGTGAGGTAGTATTTTATGAAGGTAAAGAAAGCTAATGCATCTAGTATAAAAACTAATAATAAAATTCGAGAGACATTCGCTGAATTAGTTCAAGAAAAGGGTAATTTATCAAATATAACAGTAACTGAATTAGTAAGTAAAGCTGAAATTACACGATCTGCTTTTTATACACATTATGATTCTATATATGAAATAGCTCAAGAGTTACAAGATGAAACATTAGATATTTTGACAAAAGATATAAATTCTGTAAAAAATTTAGATGATATTGATGAGTGTATTGATAGAATATTTGATTATTTAAAAGAAAATTATAAAATTTATAGTATGATATTTTCAAGTAACGATCCATTATTATTTGCAGGACGTTTAAATAAATATATGTCTAAAGAGATATCTGATATACTTAAGAATAATAATAAACATCTTTTATTATCAGTATCATTTTTTTGTGATGGAAGTATGAGTTTAATTATTAAACATTTTAGAGGGGAAATAAATATAACTTTAGAAGAAGTAAAAGAATTAATAAAAGAAATGGCTAAGTTATTGATAAAACAGTATTAAAATGTTTTATTTGTATAGATAGAAGTGATAATTAAAATATTAATCATTTTGTTATTTTTGTTATTATAGTAAAATTGGATGATAACATAAAATCTATATTAGAAAGTAAAATTAATACTGCATTTGGAAAGTTGATACATAATTTAAGCAAGTAACTAATTTCAATGTTGAACTTGATTTAGAAAACTAAAATGTCATTATAGTAACATATATAGAAGATATTATAGTACTTTTAAAAAATTAAATTTTATTGACTTTTTACTACAATTTGTGATAATCTATATATAATAGGAGAGGGTAAATATGAAAGACAACTACTTGTTCGATTATGTTAATGAAAACGAATTTAGTAAATTAGAACGTTCTTTAAAAAAATATAATAGATTATTATATAAAAGATTATATTTTGAGTTTTATCCTCAGTTAAAAGAAGGTAAGTTTTTAGGCAAATTAATATCAAAAACAGAAGACACTGCAACATATGAATTAAAATTACCAACTGATTCATTGTTTGCCAAGGTACATGGTGATATTACACTACATTATATGGTTTATTTTAAAGAAAAAATCGTTATGTTAGATAAGATTACACCTGTTGAAATATTAAGTGAGGGTCATCAATCCGAATTAGTTACCTATAAAGGAGTAATGGTATCTAATAAACATTCAGATAAAGATATTTTCAAAATTAACTTATTAAATATGATAAATGATAAATAGAATATGTTTTAAACAATATAAAGAATATATTGTTTTTATGTATTTACATTGAAAATTATAATAAAAGAGAGGACGTCTAAATATGAAAAGAGTAGAGTTATTAGCACCCGCTGGTAATATGGAGGCTTTAAAAGCTGCTATTGTAGGTGGATGTGATGCCGTATATGTAGGAGGTAAGTTTTTTACAGCAAGACAATATTCACAAAACTTTACAAATGAAGAGTTAAAAACAGCAGTTACACTAGCTCATCTATATAATGTTAAAATATACGTAACAGTAAATACATTAGTTTATGAAAAAGAAGTAGAAGCATTTATGATCTATATTGAATATCTAGTAAGTATTGGGGTAGATGCTCTAATAATTCAAGATATAGGTATGATGGATTTAGTTAGTAAGACATATCCTGATTTAGAATTACATGCTTCAACTCAGATGCATATTCATAATTTAAAAGGAGCTAAATTGCTAGAAAAATTAGGTATAAAAAGAACGGTTCTAGCAAGAGAAACTAAGTTAGAAGATATAGAAAAGATAAAAAAATCTACAAATATTGAAATAGAAGTATTTGTACATGGAGCATTATGTATGAGTTATTCAGGACAATGTTTAATGAGTAGTTTAATAGGGGGAAGAAGTGGTAATAGGGGTACTTGTAGTCAATGTTGCAGAATGTCTTACACTTTGGAAAAAGATAATAAAAAAATAAATGATAAAGATTATCTATTAAGTATGAAAGACTTAAATACTCTATCATATTTAGAACAATTATTAAAAAGTAATATCGATAGTGTAAAGATAGAAGGACGTATGAAAAGAAGTGAATATGTCTATTTAGTTACTAAAATATATCGAAAGGCGATAGATAGTTACTATGAAAAAGGTATAGTAGAAATAGATTTTGATGATTTAGAGAAATTAGAAAAATTATTTAATAGAGAGTTTACTAAAGGTTTTATGTTTGATGAAGAAAATAATAATATAGTAAATCAATATCGACCTAATCATATGGGTATAAAAATAGGTGAAGTAATAAAATGTGAAAATGGTATAGCTAGTATAAAATTGAACAAAACACTAAGAATAGGTGATGGTATTAGAATAATAGATAATAATACTGATATAGGATTTACAGTTACTAGTATGTTTATAGATAGTTTAAAAGTTGATATAGCTACTAAAGATGATGTTATAAAATTGAAAGTCGATTCTGATATTAAAAAAGGTGACGTAGTTATTAAAACAACAGATATAGAACTACTAAATGAAATAAATAGGGAAATAAAAGAAAATGAAAAGAAAATAAAAATCGAAGGTAAAATAATATGCAAAAAGAATGAACCTATTAGATTAAAAATAGTTTGTGATGATTACATAATAGAAGAAAAAAGTGATTATTTAATAGAAGAAGCATTTAGAGTTACGACTACAAAGGAAAGAATCTACGAGCAAATAAGTAAATTAGGTAATACACCATATATATTTAATAACCTAATAATAGATGCTGATGATGATATTTTTATCAAAATAGATGAATTAAATGAAGTAAGAAGAAATGCCATAAAAAAACTTAGTTTAAAAAGATGTACTATAAAAAATATAACTAAACAAGAATATAAAATAAACGTACCAAATTTTAATAAATGTAGAAAATTAAATGCTTTAATTACTAGTAAAGAAGATTATAACTTCTTAAATAAATTCAATATTGATGAATATATAACAGATAATGAAGACCTTTACTATGAAATAAAGAATAGTATTTTAAAGTTACCTAGAGTTATTAGAAAATATAAAGATTATCATGATAGATTATTAGTGGGGGAATTAGGTAGTGTTTATGAATATGATATAGTAGATACAGATTTTTCTTTAAATGTTGTTAACTCATATAGTGTAGCTTTTTTACACAGTTTAGGGGTAAATAAAGTAACTCTATCATATGAACTAAATGATAAACAGATAGCTAATATAATAGAATTTTATAAAAAAAGATATAATTCATATCCTAATTTAGAAGTAATTATATATTCAAGACCAGAGGTTATGATATCGAGATTTAATTTGCTAAAAGAATATAATATTGAAAGTGGTATATTAAAAGATAAATTTAATCATAAATTTAAAGTGGTAACCAAAGATGATTTAATGTATATATACTTATATAAGCCTATTATCCATAATAATTATTTAGATTATTATAATATGGGTATTAATAATTTAAGAATCGATATTTTGGATAAAAATGATTATGATTATGTTTCAAAGTTATTTAATAAAATTAAGTATTAAAAAAAGCCTAAAATGGCTTTTATTTAATTATTTATATGACTTATGAATGTATTTAAGGGGTATTATAAATATTCTATTAAAGGTAAAAAGTGATTGATATAAAACATACATCATACAAATAATTAATTTATAAGTGAATCTTCCATGATATATTATAAATGCTAATGCATTAATTAAAAGAAAGATGTAATTTGATAGAAGAATCATGTAAAGATTATCACCTAATAATTCAAATTATTGGAGTGTAATAATCTGAATTACAATTAAATTATAACAGTTGAAAAGTAAGAAATTTGTCAAAAAATGTAAGAAAAATAAAAAAATTAAAAAGCCACAAATGTGACTTTTTATCTATTATTCATATGACTTGAAAAGAAATATTAGATTTATTCATCATGCAAAAAAGAAAAAAGATTGCTATAAATTTTTAAATTATTACATCATACAAATAATAAGATTGTAATTCGAATTACAACTTTATTATAGCAGTAGTTATTTGAAAAACATGTCGAAATATGTCGTTATTTTAAAATGTTTTTTTAAGTGAACAAAAATATCGTTATTTTGTTCTTATTTTATAATATGCTCTATAAAGCATATTTGTTAAAAAATTTCGATTATTATTAAAAAAAATTATTCTTAAAATTATAGCTGAAATAATCACTAATTAGTTGTTTTTTTTAAATAATAAGAGTATACTTAATATAGGAAGTGGTCTTATGGTATTTATTTGGTTATCAATTGTCATTTTATTATCTATTGTTGAAGTAATGACAATAAATTTAACAACAGTATGGTTTGTAGTAAGTGGTTTAGTAGCACTTGTTCTTGCCTTTTTAGAAGTTGAATTTATCGTTCAATTTGGTGTCTTTACTATCTTAGGTATATTTTTATTATTTACAACAAGAACGTGGTTACAGTCTAAACTAGATTCTAAAAAACAAAAAACCAATCTAGATAGAGTTATAGGAATGACTGGGGTTGTAACTGAAGAAATAAGTAAAAATAAACCAGGTGAAGTTAAAGTGGATGGTAAAAGGTGGACTGCAGTAGCAGATAAAAAAATAGAAGTCGATGCTAGTGTTTCTATACTAAATATAGAAGGCGTTAAATTGGTAGTGAAAAGGGAGGAAGATTAAATGGAATTTTTTGTAGTTTTACTAATTTTAATAGTAGTAATAGTGGTACCTAATGTAAAGGTGGTACCTCAAGCTAAGGCGTATGTAATAGAGAGGATAGGTTCATATAGTGCAACATGGGCAAATGGTCTACATATAAAAATACCTTTTATTGATAGAATAGCTAGTAGTGTTTCATTAAAGGAAATTGTTAAAGATTTTGCACCACAACCGGTTATTACTAAAGATAACGTAACAATGCAAATTGATACAGTAGTTTATTTTCAAATAACAGACCCAAAATTATATACATATGGAGTTGAAAATCCTATTAATGCAATAGAAAATTTAACTGCAACAACTCTACGTAATATTATAGGAGAATTAGAATTAGATCAAACGTTGACATCGAGAGATATAATTAATTCCAAAATGAGGGCTATCTTAGATGAAGCTACTGACCCATGGGGAATAAAGGTAAATAGAGTTGAAGTAAAAAATATTATTCCACCACGTGATATACAAGAAGCTATGGAAAAACAAATGCGTGCTGAACGTGAAAGAAGAGAAAAAATTTTGCAAGCTGAAGGTGAAAAGAAATCAAGTATTCTAATAGCAGAAGGTGAAAAAGAAAGTGCTATTCTAAGAGCAGAAGCTAAAAAAGAATCACAAATCAAAATAGCAGAAGGTGAAGCTGAGGCTTTAATGAAGATAAAAG
>CAYTKH010000021.1:12321-16348 GCA_964438315.1 uncultured Muribaculaceae bacterium
TCAAAAATGCCGAAGCCGAAGGAATAAGACTTTTAAAAGATGCTAAAGCAGATAAGGCTGTTTTAACACTTAAAAGTTTTGAAACTTTAGCTAAAGTAGCGGATGGTAATGCTACTAAGATAATTGTTCCATCAGAACTTCAAAATATTGCAACTATAGGTACTACTTTAGAAACTATGTTTAAAGATAAAGAAGAAAAATAGATTTCTTCTTTTGAATACTATTGAAATATTTTTTAAATATGATATACTAATTATTAGAAAAAGACATTAATGAAAGAACGTGGTGTAATGATATCTTATAGAAAGCTCATGGATGATGGAAATGAGTAGATTAGTTGCATGAATTCACTTTCTAGTTTTATATGGTAACATATAACGGTAACGCGTTAAAGTTTTAAGTGTATAGATTAAATCTATAAATTAAGGTGGTACCGCGTTAACACGTCCTTAAGTTAGGAAGTGTTTTTTTATTTGGATGTCTAAAAAAGAAAGGATGAATTAAGATGAAAGAAAAAATTGAAATTTTGAAACAAGAGATTGATGAAGAATTGAAAAACATAACTACATTGAAAGATTTAAATGATTTAAAAATCAAATACTTAGGTAAAAAAGGATCAATTACAGAACTTACTTCAAATATGAGAAATTTAACTATTGAAGAAAGAAAAGAAGTAGGTAGTTTAATCAATAATTTTAAGATTGAAGTTACAACATCACTAGAAGAATTACAAAACAAAATAGAATTAGAAGAACTTAACCAAAAATTATCAAACGAAAAAATAGATATTACCCTACCAGGAGTTAATGTTAAAAATGGTAGTCCTCATATATTAGAAAAAATGATAGAAGAGATAGAAGAACTTTTAATATCTATGGGATATGATGTTGTAGAAGGACCAGAAGTAGAAAAGGACTTATATAACTTTGAACTATTAAACTTACCAAAAGGACATCCTGCTCGTGATGCACAAGATACATTTTATATTACAAATGAACTATTACTTCGTAGCCAAACATCACCTGTTCAAGTTAGAACGATGTTGAAAAATGAAGAAAAAACGCCAGTAAGAATTATATGCCCCGGTAAAACGTATAGAAGAGATGATGATGATGCAACACATTCGCATCAATTTACTCAATTAGAAGGTTTACTTGTAGATAAAGATATTTCCTTAGCTAATCTAAAAGCCACATTTGAAGTTATTGCTAAAAAATTGTTTGGTAATGATGTCGAAACTAGATTTAGACCATCATTTTATCCCTTTACAGAACCATCAGTAGAAGTTGACATATCATGTTTTAACTGTAATGGCAAAGGATGTTCAATATGTAAAGGAACTAGTTGGATTACTGTTGGTGGGGCTGGTATGGTTCACCCTAATGTACTAGAAAACTGTGGATATGATAGTAATATATGGACAGGGTTCGCTTTCGGTTTTGGAGTTGAGAGACTTGCTATGTTAAAATATGGTATCAAAGATATAAGAACATTTTATTTAAATGATTTAAGAATATCTGAATTATTTGATAGGAGGGAAAACTAATGATAAGCATGGATTGGATAGGTGACTATGTTGATTTAGACGGTGTCAATTTAAATGATTTAGCTGATAAAATAACTAAAGCAGGTATTAACGTAGAAGCTGTTATAAATAATAAAATAGAAGGTTTAGTTGTTGGTCAAATTTTAGATATAAAGCCACATCCAGATAGTGACCATTTAAATATATGTAATGTAGATATTGGTTCATCTAAAATACAAATCGTATGTGGTGCACCTAATGTAAAAAAGGATTTAAAAGTTATAGTAGCATTACCAAACGCTATATTACCAGGCGATTTTGAAATTAAAAAAAGCACTATTAGAGGTGTTGAATCAAATGGTATGATATGTGCTTTATTTGAACTTGGTTTAGAAGAAAAAACAGAAGTAACATACAAAAAAGGTATTGAAGAGTTACCAGATAATATTAAAGTTGGAACTGACTACAACAGCTATGCAGGAATAGATGATACAATCTATAAGTTAGATTTGAACCCAAACCGTGCTATTGACTGTACAAACCATATTGGTTTTGCTTACGAAGTAGCTGCTATCTTAAATAAAAAGGTAAAACTACCAGATAGTGACTTTAAAGAAATAGATGATTCTATTAATAATCACTTTAAATTAGAGGTAGAAACAGATAAATGTAAATACTATACTGCTAAAATGGCTATAGATGTTAAAATAAAAGAGTCACCAGATTTTATAAAAAGACGATTAATCAAAGCTGGTATGAGACCAATTAATAACGTTGTGGATATTTCTAACTATGTAATGCTTGAATATGGTCAACCACTTCATTTTTTTGATAAAGATAAAGTAAAAGACAAAATACTAGTTAGAATGGCTAATGAAAAAGAAGAAATTATAACCCTAGATATGAAAAAACGTATCTTAAAAAAGGAAGATATAGTAATTACAGACGGTGAAAAGCCTATATGTATAGCAGGTGTTATGGGTGGTGAAAATACAGAAGTAGATGAAAATACAAAAAATATTTTAATTGAAAGTGCAATTTTTGAACCTTATAATATAAGATATACATCTATAAATCTTGATTTAAGAAGTGAAGCTAGTGTTAGATATGAAAGAGGATTAAATTATGAATATACCTTAAAAGCCATAAGTAGAGCTTGCTATCTATTAGAAAAATATGCTGATGCTAAGATATTAAAAGATACAGTAATCTACGATAAATTAGAAAAGAAGGAAAAAATCGCTAAAGTAACAAAAGAAAAAACATGTAAAGTTTTAGGTGTAGAAGTAACCGATGATGATATTAAAGATGCCTTTGATAGATTAGGCTTTCCTTATAAGTATGAAAACTTTGAATATATTGTTTCAATACCAAATAGAAGACTTGATGTATCAATTAAAGAAGATTTAATTGAAGAAATTGGTAGACTTTATGGATTTGATAGAATAGAGGCTAAATTACCTATATTAGATAATAAAATAGGAAGTTACTCCCCATTTGTTAAATTCCGTAAGGATATTTCTAAAAGACTTAGAAGTTTAGGATTAAATGAAGTTAGAACATACACACTAGTAAGTCCTAAAGAGGCTAGTCAGTTTGATTTTGATAAAAATGAATTTGTTAAATTAGATAAACCTATGAGTGTAGATAAAAGTATATGTCGTAGATCATTAATACCTAGTTTACTTAAAACTATTTATTATAATAAGGCTAGAGGAACTAATGATATTATGATTTATGAAATAAGTACAACTTATTTTGATACTGATAAAGAAGAATTAAAGTTAGGTATTTCTATGATGGGTAATTACATAAATACATCATGGATGGGTAAAAATATAAAAGTGGATTTCTATGTTTTAAAAGGAATTTTAGAAAATTTATTAAATTATTTAGGTCTAAATAATCGTTATAGTATTGTAGAAAATGATGAATTTTCAAGTGAAATGCATCCTGGTATGAGTGCTTTAATAGTAGTTAATGGAATTAAATTAGGTTATTTTGGTAGAGTTCACCCTAAAGTAAGTAAAGATGAAATTTATGTTTTAGAGTTAAATTTAAGTAAATTATATGAAATTAAAACTGGAAATATCAAATATAAGGAGGTTTCTATTTATCCATCAAGTAATTTAGATTTAGCGTTTGTAACTAAAAAAGATACGAAAGCTAAAGATATTATGGATATAATAAAGAAAGCTAGTGGTAAGCTACTAACTAATATTGAACTATTTGATTTATATGAAGGAGAGAACGTTTTAAGTGATGAGAAGTCTTTAGCATTTAAATTAACATTTTCTGCTTTAGATCATACTTTAGATAATAGTGAGTTAACTGATATTATGAATAAGATAATTAAAGAAGTAGAATCTAAAACTAATTCTAAGTTAAGAAATTAGTGATTCTACTTCTTTTTTTTAAAATACTTACTAATATTAATGTAAAATTTGGTTAGTGTAGAATAAGTGTGGAGATTTATAACCTAAAAATAAGATCTATAATTAA
>CAYTKH010000022.1:0-16128 GCA_964438315.1 uncultured Muribaculaceae bacterium
TGGCGAACATCGTCGCAAATTCCATGAAGCGCTTGCCGATAAATTTCTTCTTGAATTTTAGTAAATGGTACGAAATGTACTCTTATATTTCCGCTATATTCATTTATTATAGATGCTAATTTAATAACTTTATTTTTAGCTTCTAAACTCGTATGAGGAGGAGATTCAAAATACATACAATCAATATCGACCCCTCTTTTTAATGCTAGGTATCCTGCTACTGGAGAATCAATTCCCCCACTTAACATGAGCAAACCTTTTCCTTGTATACCAACAGGATATCCACCTATAGCAGTTATTTCGTTTGTATATATAAATGTTCCTTCACATCTTATCTCAATATGTAATGTTACCTCTGGATTATGAACATCTACTTTTAAAGTACTTTTTTTTAAAATAAAACTTCCTACTTTATTATTAAATTCCATACTATGAATAGGAAAATTCTTATCAGCTCTTTTAGTTTCTACTTTAAAAGTTTTATAATCTTTTACTTTCTTTAATGAAATAGTTTCTATCTCACTAATATTAGTATCTACTTTATCGCATATAACTATACTGTGCAAACCAAATATTTTAGTTATTCTTTTAACTACTTCATCTATATTACTACTATATATATACATTCTAACTCTATCTTTAATTATTTTTTTATCAACATCTTTTAATACATTTTCAATATTTTTAGTTAGTAGATTTATAAATGCCGTTCTATTAGCTTTCTTAGTTGTAAGTTCACCATATTTTATCATAATAACTTTTTCCATAAAATCACCATATAAAGTATATCATTTTACTGTTTATAAAGTCAAAAAAATATTAACATATCATTAATATCTTCCTTTATTGATTATCTCCTTTTTAGCCATAATCCAGTCATAATTATCATAATTAATTTCTTTTTTACATTTTTTGCACACTGTATCTTCGTTTATTACATTTAGACAATATGGACATTTATCAATTGTTTTAACAAATGTAAACATATATGAAGTAAAATACCTGTTTTTACCACCTTTTATCGGCTTATTATTTATAGTATCTATTAGATAATTATGTGATATTACCGACATATATACGCGTATTTTGATGGTATTATTTTTTTTAGAAATATCTAATAATTTTCCTATATCTAGTACTATATTATCCATTTTAATCATTTTCTTATTTGATGTTTTTAATTTTTTTGTGTATTCTTCACAAAATTCTTTGGTAACATATTTTTTTATTGTCTTTAAATCTTGTTTGTAACTTGCCTCTTTTAATATATTATAAATTTTAAATATATCGTCAATCAATTTTTGCTCATCTAAATAAGGATCTATTTTTTTTATTTTTTCTAATAGTTTATATCTTCTTTCTTGTTCTTCTTTTTTAGTTAAAATTATTCTATTTATAGCAGAAATACTAGTTAATATAAGATATATAAATACTAATATTAATATTATGGTTATATATAATTTACTGTTTATATTAAATAAGTTAAATCCTACTAATAAATGTTTCACAACATCACTTCCCCGTATAAAATTTCTACTTCTATCTATTTTTTACTTGGTAAATCATTACATGTATTTAAGATAATTTCTTTTAATAAGTCTTCATCATCGATATCTAACAAATACATAGGCTTGGCATTTTTATATGGTATTACTTCTTCCATATTATATGATTTATTACTTTCTACTTTTTTAACTAATAATCTACCATCGTATATACCACCGAATAATGTTTTATCATAGTATAGTAGATATTCTCCCATCATTGGTCTACAAACTATATTGTCTAATATACTTAATCTATCTACGATATAATCTCTACATTCCTTTGTAGTAGCCATATAATCACTCCTTTTCATTAATCTATTAGGTCTATCTGCATCAATTTTGTACATACTACTGTCAATAATATTTCTAGTTGATAGTCTATTTCTTTATACTCTATACTATATTCCATCCCTTTACTACCGTGTGAATAGTAGGTTACCTTAGCGATCACTTTATTAGTTTTTTTATTTAAAACATCAAAATTAGATCCAAATATGTCGCCTTTAAAATAAAGTGGTATATTTGTTGTTATATAGTCGATATGTTCATTTACTTCATTTTTTAATACAGAAAAATTATTACCTTTATATAGGTATATATCATAACCTGTTTTAACTCTTTTCTCTCTATATGTAATGTCGCCTTTTTCTTCATCTAATATGCTATATATTGTGTATTTATCTTTAAATTTAAATAATTTCTTCTTTATTTTACATAATAGATTATTTTTATCATCACATATAAAGAATTTAAATCCAAATACTGTATATATAATTTTTATATTTAATTTTTTATTCTCTAAACTTCTAATTTTCTTATATTCTTCTTTAGTTGGTACAATTATTTTTAATTTAGTTAAATATTTATTATCCACCACTTATAATCACCTACTAAATATAGTATATCAATTTTTTTTATAAATGAAAATACATTTTTTATCTTTTACTATATAATATTATCATTTTAAACTATCAGCTAATAAACATAAATTGAATTTTAGACTTTTTAAATAAAAATTTACTTATTAAAAAAGATTGATTTATAAATTACTCAATCTTTCTTTAATTATTTCACTAACTTCTTTCATATCAGCTTTACCTTTTAATAAAGGTGTTACTTCTTTCATTATTTTACCCATATCGGAATTTGATACTGGATTTACTTTATTAAATATGTCATTAATTATCTTTTCAACATCTTCTTTAGACAATTGTTCTGGCATATATCTATTTAGTATTTCAATTTCACTATTTGTTTTTTCTACTAAATCATTACGTCTTCCTTTTTCAAATTCAACAATTGATTCTTTTCTAGTTTTGATCTGCTTAGCTATAACATCAATTACTTCTTCGTCATTTAATTCATGTTTTTTATTTATTTCTTCTAATTGCATGGCACCTTTTATACCTCTTATTACTGATAAGGCTTCTTTATCTTGTGCTTTCATAGCCTCTTTTAAATCATCTAGTATTTTATCTCTCATAATCATTTTCCTTTCATAAAAGGACCTATCGGTCCTATACAACTTCACGTCTACTACGTTTTCTACTATTTTTTATATTTTCAGCTTTTTCTTTTCTTCTTTTAGCCCCTGGTTTTAAATAACCATCTTGTCTCTCGCGTAATTTCTTAGAAGAACCATCTTTAGCACCCATTTGTTTTAAAGTTCTTAAAGCCCCATCTATATTTCCATTTCTAACAACGACTTTTGTAGCCATATGATAATCCCTCCCTTCTTGTATACGCTAGTAGTATTATAACACTCTAACATTATAAATACAAGGAAAATTTGACTAAAAGCGACATTTTTTACGGATTTAGTCTACTTGGACCTCTAAATATGAATTGGCTCTCTTTGACACTAGGTATAGATAATAGCAACATCGTAAGTCTATCTATACCAATAGCAAATCCTCCATGTGGTGGACAACCGTATTTAAAGAATTCTAAATAAAATTTAACATCGTCCCCTAAGCCCTTTTCTTTAGCATTTTTAACTATTTCTTCATACCTATGTTCTCTTTGTGCACCAGTTGTTATTTCAACACCTTTCCATATTAAATCATATCCTTGTAAAATACCTTTTTCATCTCGCATATGATAAAAGGCCCTTTTTAAAGCTGGATATTCTGTTATAAACATAAACTCGTGATTAAATTTATCTTTAGCGAGTTTTAAAACTAATTTTTCGGCTTCAGTAGTTAAATCAACTTTTTCTTCATCATCAATTTTATAACCATATCTTTGTTCTAGTTCTGTATAAACATCTTTAAGTGACATTATAGGAAACTTCTTATCTGGAACAGTTATATCAACATCAAATACCCTCTTTATCTCTTCGCCTAATTCTTCTTTTAAATGCGATAAGGCATATGTAAGCATTTCAGCTTCTAAATTCATTACATCGTGATAGCTTTCAATATAGCTAAATTCTAGATCAAACGATGTGAATTCTGTTGCATGACGGTTAGTATTTGAATTTTCAGCCCTAAAAGCTGGAGCGACTTCAAAAATTCTTTCTAACCCTGCAGACATAGCCATCTGTTTATAAAATTGTGGTGACTGAGCTAAATAGGCTGATCTATCAAAGTATTTTACCTCAAACACTTCGCTTCCAGATTCACTGGCAGCCCCTATTAATTTTGGTGTATGAATTTCTATGAAGTTATTATTATATAAATACTCTCTCATATATTTTACTAAGGTACTTTGGGTTTTAAAAATTAAAGCATTCCTCTCGTTTCTTAAATCGATAAATCTATAATCTAATCTCGTATCTAAATTTACATTTTCTAATTCTTTATAGTTAAATGGTAATTCTAAATCACTTGAGCTAGTAACTTCTATTTTAAAAGGAATTATTTCCATACCACCTAGTTTTACTTTAGGACTTTCTAATAATTTACCTGTTATTTTTATAGTACTTTCTAAAGATATGTTTTCTACTTTCTCTACTAGTTCTGAGTTATTTTCTTTTTCGATAGTAACTTGAACTTTACCAGTTGAATCTCTTACAATCATAAATATAACATACTGTAAATTTCTGATATTATCTACAAATCCTTCAAATACTATTTCTTTATCGTAGTAATTTTTTAAATCTTTCACATATAATTTATTCATTTACTTCTAACCTCTCATCTAAAAATTCGATTAAATCTTCAAAAGCTACTTTATATTCTTCTTTTGTCTTATTATCTTTTATTGTAAGTTTTTTACTTTCTATTTCTTCATCACCTATAATGATTATATATTTACTATCTAATCTATCAGCTTGTTTAAAGTTAGACTTTAAATTTCTATCTAGGTAATCGATATCTGTTTTAAAACCATTAAGTCTTAAATACTGTGCTAAGCCTACTGTATATTCTTTTGTATTTTCACCTAAACTCGCAATATAGATATCAATACCATCTATATTAATATCAATATTTTCTAATTTTAAGGCATTAATTAACCTTTCGTAACCTAAGGCAAATCCTACACCACATATATTAGGGCCTCCCAAATTAGAAACTAAATCGTTGTATCTTCCACCACCACATAGGACATTTTGACTTCCAAATCCCTCGACATCTGCTTGCACTTCAAAGACAGTGTGACTATAGTAATCAAGTCCCCTAACGATATTAGAATCTTCTATATATTCGATATCTAAAGCTTCTAAATACTCTTTTACTTTATTATAATAATCTTTACTATCATCTGTTAAGTAATCGCTCATTTTAGGTGCATCATTGAAGTAATCTTTCTTTGAATCTATTTTGCAATCCAGTATTCTAAGAGGATTTTTTAAGTATCTAGCTTTACAATCTTCACACATATCATCTAGGTATGGTTTAAAATATGCTAGCAAAGCATCACGGTATTTTAATCTTGAGGCTTTATCTCCTAAAGTATTTATTCTTACTTTAACATTCTTTAATCCTAATATACTGTATAAATTGACAGGAATACTTATTACTTCAGCATCTATATATGGATTACTTGATCCAAATACTTCAACACCAAATTGGTAAAATTCACGAAAACGCCCTGCTTGTGGATTTTCATAGCGATACATAGGACCATAGTACCACGTTTTAACAGGTTGACTTGCTAATCCATACATCTTATTTTCGACAAAACTTCTAACAACTCCAGCTGTTCCTTCTGGACGTAATGTCATATTTCTATCTGCTTTATCTTTAAAATCATATGTTTCCTTAGTGACAATATCAGTAGTCTCGCCTACGGTTCTATGAAAGAGTTCACTGGCTTCAAAAATGGGTGTCCTCACATATTCATAATTATATTTATCCATCATATTGCGAACAATATTTTCAATATAGAGTATAATTTTGTTATTTTCTTGGGTTACGTCGTATGTTCCCTTTGGTTTTTGTATCATTTTCTACCTCTTTCTTTTAATTACATTGTTATTTAAAATATTTTTATTAAGAAGATTTTTTAATATCACTTATTTTATCATTTATATCAGCTTTAAAAAATTTATAAGTTGCTATTATAATAACGGCTACAGGGAACGATATCATAACTCCAAATGTACCAAATATAATACCACCTGCAAAGACAGAGAATATTACTATAAGTGGATGAACATTATTGGTTTTGCCACATACATATGGATTAATAAGATAGCTGTCGACACCTGATAAGATAACAAATGTAATACATGTTCTTACAAATAAGGCTGGACTTACAACAAACGATGTAACAGCTGCTACGATATTAGTTGCTATACCACCAAAATAAGGTATTAAAGTCCCAATAGTAGCAAGCATGCCAAGTAATATAGCATTAGGATGTCCTATTATAAAATATGCTATGGAATATTCAAACATCGTTATTATCATAACTTTAATAATACCAGATAAATAATTTTTCATCTCGTTATCTAATATTGCTATATAACGGTATATACGTTTTGATTTTTTCATTAGATATTTCTTAACACTACTTCTAATTTTTTTCATATCTAGCAAGAAATAGATAGCTGCTGAAAAAATGATTAATCCTGTTGATATATAAGCTAGTGATACATTAATTATTTTAATAGCTCCATTTGATACATGTTTACTTACGTTTGCTATAATATTATCAAAACCATTATCTAAAACCTTTTGTACAGCTTGTGAATCTATTTCAAATCTATCAGATACTTGTCTTATAAAGGCCATAATTGCATCGAAGAAAGAGCCTAGTTGTTCTGCTAGCAAAGGTACTACCATCGATATGATTAATGCCATTATGATAAGAATTATTGATATTATAATTATAACTCCTAAACCTTTTGGTATCTTATGTTCTATTAACCATTTTAAAAAAGGATATAGAGCATATGCTAGTACAAAAGATAGGAAAAAAGGAAAAATTATCTTTATTATTTTAGAAAATATACCTATCCATAAATATCCTGTATGGTACATTAGATAAATAATTAAAACAACTAAAGCTGTATTAACTAATTTATAATCCAATTTATTTTTTATCATCTATTCCACTTCTTTCTAATATTATTGTAACTGGTCCATCATTACTTATATCAACTAACATATCAGAACCAAATACACCAGTTTCGACATCTATATGTTCTTTTAATTTTTTATTAAATAATTCATAAAGTTTAATTGCTTCACTGCCATTTAAGGCATCTTTATAACTTGGTCTATTACCTTTTTTACTATCAGCATACAAAGTAAACTGAGAAATACTTAAAATGCTTCCTTTTACATCCATTACTGATTTATTCATAACACCATCATCATCATCAAATATCCTTAAATTAATTACTTTATTTACCATATAATCTATTACTTCTTCATTATCAAATTCAGTAAATCCTACAAGTAATGTAAGTCCTTTATCAATTTTACCAACTACTGTATTATCTACTGTTACACTTGATTTTTTTGACCTCATACATACTATTTTCATAGAAAAATCCTCTCTACATTAATGACATCATTTATATTTTTTAAATCGTTCATAAATTTAAACAATTTTTCTTTACTATCTACTAGTAATGTAATATCATAAGTAGTATAATCAGTAAGTTCATGAGTGTTAATAGTCTTTATTGACACGTTATTATTACCTGATTTTGATACAATGGATATTAGTGAATTTGTATTTTTTAAGGTTGTTACTTTAATACATGTTGGATATTTTTCTTTTGTATCTACATTCCACTTAGCACTTATTAATCTCTCTTTCTTTGAAAGCAAATTATTACAGTCTTTTTTATGGACGTTAATTCCATATCCCTTAGTTATATAGCCTATGATTTCATCACCTGGGACAGGTTTACAACACGATGCAACATTTACTTTTATTTCGTTAAATCCTGCAACAAGTATATCATTTTTGACGATAGTTACTAACGCTTCTTCACCGTTTGTAGCTTTTTTTATAATAGATTCTTCCTTACTATCGTTATTTTCATATATTATGTTAATAATTGATCCTATGGTTATATTTGATGAACCGATTTGCATATACATATCTTCAATATTTTTTAAATGTAATTCTTTTATTATCTTATCAATATTTTCATCTATTAGAAACTCATTAATTGCTATTTTTCTTTTTCTTAATTCTTTTTGAAGTAATTCTTCACCTTTTTTTAGTGTTTCTTCTTTGTCTAACCTATTAAAATATGCTCTTATTTTTGATTTAGCAGTATTTGTTTTAGCTATATTTAACCACTCATAACTGGGTCCTAACTGGTTTTTATTAGTTTTAATTTTAACGATATCATTATCATGTAGTACATAATCAAGTGGTACAATGCTACCATTTACTGTAGCTCCAACCATTTTATCGCCTATATCACTATGTATTCTATATGCAAAATCGATAGGTGTTGAGCCCTCTTTTAGTTCTATTACTTTTCCATCTGGTGTATAAACATATATTGCATTATTAAATATTTCATTTTTAACAGCATTTACAAATGTTTCATCGTTAGATTCTTCTTGATTTAACTCAATAATCGACCTAAAAAATTGTAATTGCTTTTCCAAGTCACTTTTGTTTTTTGAACTATTATTTTCTTTGTATGACCAGTGGGATGCAATACCTCTTTCTGCTATTTCGTCCATTTCATAGGTTCTTATTTGAATTTCAAATAGTTCATCATTTATACCATATACTGTTGTATGTAATGACTGATACATATTAGCCTTTGGCATGGCAATAAAGTCTTTTATTCTTTTTGGTATTGGTTTATATTTTGAATGGATTATACCCATTACTTGATAACATTCTGAAACGGTGTTTACAAATATTCTAAGAGCTAGTATATCATATATATCTTCAAATCGTCTTCCTTTATCTAGTTTTTTAAAAATACTATATATTCCTTTACTACGACCTTTAATTTTATGTTCGATATTGTTTTCGTTTAATAGATTACTTACTTCTTTAATCATCGTATCTATATATTTATCACGTTCTTCTTTTGTTTCGTCTAGCTTATCTACTACTGACCTATAACCTTCTTTATTAGCATACTTAAGTGATATATCTTCTAGTTCGCTTTTTATTTTACCCATACCAATTCCATGTGCTATAGGGGCATATACTTCTAAAGTTTCGATAGCTTTTTCTTTTCTTTTAGCTTCTTCTTGTGATTCTATCGTTCGCATGTTATGTAATCTTTCAGCTAATTTTATCATTATAACTCTAACGTCTTCTGAAAGCCCAACTAGTATTTTTCTTTGTTTATTTATATCGTCTTTGCTTTCTAATTTGAATGTTAATTTAGTTATCTTGTTTACATTATCAACTATACTAGCGATATCTTGTCCAAAAATTTCTTTGATATCTTCTATTTTAATGTTTTCATTTTTTAAAGTATCATGTAATAATGCTGCCGATAAAATGGTGCTATTAACCTTTAGTGATGTTAAAATATAGGCTGTATTAATAGGGTGTGTTATATAATCTTCTCCGCTTAATCTTTTAACATTCTCATGAGCTTTTTTAGCAAATTTATAGCTTTCATCTATAAGTTTTAATTCCTGTTCATCTTTTATATATTCGTTTATAACATCTTTTAATTGTTCATATGTTTCTATGTTGTACATAATTTCTCCTTCTTATAACATAATATTATGCTACTTTTTTCTTTTCTTTAGTCAAATAGTAATTATCCATTTTTGATATTTTTTTGTTAATTCTAGTTGTTATAAATTCTTCTAAGTTTTCATATTTTTTTAAATAGTTAAGCAATGGTCTATCATTTATTATCTCATGAATTAATATATCGTTTGTTAAACCATTTATTTCGTTATTTATAAATTTTATCAGATAACTGTAAATTTTTTTATTCATAATGCTATTTTTTTCGTATTTTGAAATAATATATCCTTCTTTTAAGGTGTTTATATCTATGTATATTTCATCGTCTTTTAGTTTAACATCACCTAGAAAAAAAGGTAATAGTTTATTATCAATCTTATGATATACCTCATTTTTTATAATGATTGACCCTTCAATATCAATAAATAATTGATTGAGTGTTGCCAGTGTATCTTCTAAATGGTGATTAACTGCATATTCTATTGATATAAATAAATCTTTATCTGATATTAATTTATATCCATTTTTGGTCTTTAACACTAATAGTTCCTCCTTTAACAGTTAACCCCTTTTACTCTCTTTTCTTCTTTGTTATCAATTTCATACCACTTTTTTTCTTTAATTCCAATATATTTATATTCTAATTTTTTATATATGTATGTTGCTATAAATAGCGATGAATATGTTCCTACTATAACACCTATAAACATTGCTACATTGAAGTTTAATATCGATTTAGATCCTAGTATTATTAGACATAAAATTGGTATTAAAGTGGTAATTGAAGTTACGATACTTCTTCCTTTAATATTATTTATCGTGTTGTCAATTAATTCGTTTAATTCATTACTATTTTTTAAAATGTTATTATATTTTTTATTTTTCATATCTTTTATGTAATCAAATAGTACTACTGTATCATTGATTGAATATCCTATTATCGATAAAATTGCTGCTATGAATATTGTATTTACTTCTAATTTTAATAGTGCAAATAAACCTATTACAATTAATACATCGTGTAGTAATGCTATAATAGCTCCTATGGCTGATTTAAATGTAAATCTAAATGAGATATATAATAGTATTCCTATTGTAGCTAATATTATAGAGTAAATTGTGTTTTTGACTAATTCTCTTTTTACTACATTTGAGACAACCCCAATATCGACACTAGCTTTATATTTTTCTTCTAATTGTTTTGTCAAAGCCATTACTTTTTCATCAGCAATACTCTCTTCTATTAAAACGGTTGTATCGTTATCTTCATTATCAATTGATAATACTTTATAACCCATTTCTTGTACTGTATTTTTTAAGTCTTTTGTATCAATTTTTTCACCCTTTAATGTTATAGATGAACCACCTTTAAAGTCGATTCCTAAATTGAATCCTTTGGTTACTAGAAAGAAAGTTCCTATTAATATTATTATCAAACTTATTATAACTTTTTTAAAGTTACATTTTAAATTTAACAATCTATTTTTATCTAATTTTTTTGAATTTATTCCCATAAATAGATTTGGTTTATCGTTAAAGTAATTAGATTTCATAATGATATTTAAAATAACTCTTGATAGTCCAACCATAACAATCATTGTTACAAAGATACTTATCATAAGCATTGTTGCAAAACCTTTGACACTACTTTCTCCAAATATAAATAGTATAATTGCTACTATAAACGTTGTAATATTAGCATCTAAAATTGTTTTAAATGAATCTTTACTACCTAACTTATAAGCTTCCTTAAGGTTATGTCCTTTTTTCATCTCGTCTTTTATTTTACAGAATGTTATAACGTTTGAATCTACTGCCATTCCTATACCTAGTAACATTGCTGCTATACCAGGAAGAGTCAATACTCCACCAACTAACCAAAACAATAAAAGTGATAAGAATGTATATATTATTAAACTTATTGATGTTATTATTCCTGAAAAACGATATAGAATAATCATTAATAATATCACTGTAGATAGACCAATTATTCCTGCTATAAAGGTATTTTTTAATGAATCTTCACCAAATGATGCTGATACTGTTTTTGATGATATTTCTTTAAGTCTTGTTTGTAAGCTTCCTGAATTAATTAGTTCAGCTAAATTCTTAGCTTCTTCATTACTAAAATTACCTTTTATGATAACATCACTTGAAAATGCTTGTTCTACTCTAGCTGATGAAATACATCTTGATGATGCTAAGCTTCCACATTTTGAGCTTTCATTTTTATAGCTATCTAACATATTTTGAAAATCTAACCATATAACTATCATTTTATCTTCTGTTTCGCTTATTTTTTTTGTGACTTTATAAAATGTGTCTTTATCTTTTATTGTTAATGCTACTGCTGGTCTACCTGTTTCATCAGTTGATAGTTTAGCTCCTTTAATAACATCGCTTTTCATAAGTAATTTATCACTTGTATCTCTAAATGTTAAATTAGCTACTTTACCTATTTGATTTCTAGCTGCTTCTTGATTTTTCACATCAGCTAGTTGGATTCTAATTCGATCTTTTCCTTCAACTATTATAACTGGTTCTGATACTCCTAAAACATCTATTCTCTTCATTATTGTCTTATATGTACTTGTTACCATATCGTCGGTTACTTCTTTACCATCGATACTCTCTACTTTATATAAAACTTCAAAACCACCCTTTAAATCTAATCCAAATTTTAAGCTTTTCAACATCTTAGGCATAAATCCTATTGATAACAATAGTAAAACGACTGATAAAATTATACCTTTCATTAATTTTTTACTATCTTTTTTCATTTCTTACCTCCATTAATCTTCCATAAAGTCTCTTTTTATTATTTTTTTAATCTTTTTTGTTTTTCATCACCATTTTTATCTATTGGGTACATTAATTGATAGATATTTTTAGTATCGTATTGATATTTTTCATTACCCTTTACTTCTTCATCTGATACTTCTAATAATTTTAATACTTTTTCAAGTTCATCTTCTATAGTTTGCTCTTTAGATTCTTGAACCCTTTTTAATAAACTTATTGTACATACTAATAAATCATCTAATTTAGTGGTTTTTTCTCTACCTCCTAATATATCTAGTATAGTATCTGGATTCATTTTTATATTTACTTGACTAAAGCTTTCTATAGAACAACTCATCTTATTAACTATACTCTTAATATATGTATATACATCCATAAAATTATGTCCTAAGATCATTAAAGGATAAAAAGTCTCAAAATAGTATTTTATTTCACTATTTAGATATTTAACATATAGTAATATTTGAATATACCTATTATTGAAATTTAAGTTATATTTTATACCATTTATTTTAATTAATGGATATCCATTATCACCTTCTACAATATCTACTCTATCTGCTAACATATTAATATCTTTTAATGTGTATTTGTTCATTTTATAATTTACATTACTTCCAAATAGTAAATCATCACTATAATTTTCATATTTACCTATTATCATTTGTAAAAATCTTGGTTCTTCTAAACTAAAATCCTCTTTTTTTATATCTACTACATTATAATTTTTATCAAGTATAACTAATAGATTACTATAAATAGATTTTAAACATATATAGTCCTTATATACCTTATAATTTTCTAAATCTAAATTGTATTTTGCACATACAACTTTAAATTTCATATCATCAATATTTTCTTTTTGTTTCATAAAAACCTCCTAATCATCAAAATAAATATCGTTGGTTCTCATACTTAGTTTTTCTTTTAGATATTTATCTATTAGTGCATTATCACTATTTAAAACATCGTTTACCATCTGATATAAATCTAAATTTTTTGAATTTATCCATTTTACATCTTTTAGGTAATTCCAAATGTCCTCTGCTTTAATATATGCATAACCTAATCTATACATTTCTTCTTTTTTGGTTATTAAAGCTGGTTTTATTCTTCTATATAAGTCTTCTAACGACTTAAATTCTTCGGTCATATTTACCTCCATTAATAAATTTTGATAATCACACATATATATTATATATGAAATTACAAAATTTTTAAAGATTTATAGGTGAGAATATGAAAAAAAGTACATTTTTTAAATCAACTTTGATTTTGATAGTTGGGGGATTTATTACTAAGTTACTAGGAATGATTATAAGAATTATCACTTCTAGATATTTAGGTAGTGAGGGAATGGGTATATATTCTTTACTTTTACCAACTTTTAGCCTCCTTGTTGCTTTATCTAGTTTAGGTTTTCCTATGGCTATTTCTAAGTTGGTAGCTGAAGATAAATATAATAATAAAAATATTTTGTTTTCTATTGTTCCTATATCACTTTTTATAAATTTAAGTATTATTATTATTATGTTTTTTGTTAGTAAATTTATATCTATTAATTTACTTCATGATGAACGTACCTATTATGGATTAATTTGTACTAGTTTCGTTCTACCTTTTATAGGTATTTCTTCTATTTTAAGAGGTTACTTTTTCGGTAAAGAAAGAATGTTTCCACATGTTTTATCCAATGTTTTAGAAGATGTTATTAGATTGATAGTTTTAGTAATTTTTATTCCTTATTTTTTAGATAAAGGTTTAGAATATGCTGTTGCCTTTGTTATCATTTCTAATATTGCATCTGAGATTATTTCTATTATAACTTTCTTACTTTTTTTATCTAAGCATATTAATATTAAAAAAAGTGATATTATTCCTAGTAAAAAAAGTATTAAAAATGTTTTTAATATTTCACTACCTAATACGGGATCTAGAATTATAGGTAATATCGGTTATTTTTTTGAACCTGTCATTTTTTCTTCGATTATGTTTAAGTTGGGATATAGTAGTGAATTCATTGTAAATGAGTACGGTATTTTTACTGGTTTTGTACTACCTCTTTTATTACTTCCCTCTTTTTTTACGACTGCTATAAGTCAAGCTTTGATTCCTGTTATTTCTAAATGTTACAGCAAATGTGATTATAAGGAAGCTAGAAGAAAGTTAAAACAAGCTATTATGTTCTCATTATTAATAGGTATTCCTTGTGCATTTATTTTTGAATTATTTCCTGGTTTTATTTTAAAATTTTTATATAATACTAGTGATGGTATTTTATATACCAGAATTTTAGCACCTATTTTACTAATTCAATATGTACAGTCTTTATTTTCTTGTACTTTAAATGCTATTGGTAAATCTAAAAGTGCTTTATTATCAACTATATTGGGAGTTTTTGTTAAAAATATTTCACTTATTATTTTTACATTTCTATTTAATGTTTGGGGGCTAGTTATATCACTTACTCTTAATATCATTATTGTTACTTTGCATCAATACAATAATGTTAAAATGTATTTAAAAAAATAGACTTTATTCAGTCTACTTTGCTATTTCATATTCAATTTTTGCTGCTTTTGTTAAGTCTCCACCGTAACTACTAGTTATTGTTTTAGTTTCTCCTGCTTTAAGTTCACCACCGAAGAATCCTTTCATTGTTACTCTTTCAGTTCCATCGGCATTTTTAACATGAATTATAAACTCAGGTACTTTTTCTGTTTTATCAGATGTATTTGTTACTGAAGTAACTAAAATTGAATTACCATCTTGATATGACAATGATGTGTTTGCAAAAGAGAATACACCAACCTTTTGATCCTTTATAACGTCTGGATTAGTATTTACTTGAACATCATCTTTTTCTTTTTTTTCATCTTTTTTGTTTTTCTTATCACATCCACAACCAGCTACTAAAACCATCCCAACTAATAATACAACACTTAATGCAACAATCTTTTTATTCATTATATACCTTCTTCCTATCTTGAAATAATTATACATTATAAATTTATAATTTTCAACTATTTTTTTTACTTTTTTTAAAAAATACTATACTTTTAAATTAAAAGTAGTAAAATTCCAACAATCGATTGCATCGTTTATCTTAATTAAAGTTAACAGTTATTTTATTACCTTCTTTTTTTAAAATCTTCTTTTTAATTCTATCCTTTTTTCTTTTAGTATTTTCTTTTTCAATTAAATCAAACATTTTAAACATTATTACTTCATTCAATACACCAAATTTTTCACCTAACATCTCAATATCAGCTTCTTTTAAATTTTCATAGCCACCCACTATTTTTAATAATTCATCTGTTGGTACAAGGCGACTCATACTATCTTCATATGAATTTATTATACCACTTTCCTCTTTAGTTAATTATCTTTTTATGGTTCCAAAATGATATTGACATCAAAGTCTAAGATCTTTATCTGTTATTATCTTGTGTACACCTTATTTACTAAAAAATTCCATACAATCTAAACCACCTTAAATACTAAAATACATTAAAAATATACACTTGTCAATTTCGACTTTCAAAAGTAGTAAATTAGTAGCAAAATAAACTTGAACTATTATTTATATACCTTTAAATAAGACATTTTTAAGAATTATATATTATTTTTATTATAGCATTTGTAATTCTTTTAATGATAAACCAGTATTAGCTGATATTAATTCTAAAGATAA
>CAYTKH010000023.1:0-15931 GCA_964438315.1 uncultured Muribaculaceae bacterium
ATTTTTTTAAAATCAAATCTTTGACATCTTGATAGTATTGTAGATGGTATTTTATGTGGTTCTGTAGTTGCTAATATAAATATTATATGACCTGGTGGTTCTTCTAAGGTTTTTAATAGAGCATTAAATGCACCTGTTGTTAACATATGGACTTCATCGATTATATATACTTTATATTTACCTATAGATGGAACTAAATTAACATTATTTCTTATTTCTCTAATTTCATCTACGCCATTATTTGATGCAGCATCTATTTCAATTATATCAATATTTTGTTTATTTTTAATTTGTGTACAACTGACGCATTTTTCACAAGGTATATATTGATTTAAATTTTTACAATTAACTGTTTTAGCTAATATTTTAGCTACACTAGTTTTTCCAGTACCCCTAGGTCCAGTAAATAGGTATGCATGATTCAATTTATTTTTTAATATAGCATTTTTTAATGTTTTAATTATTACTTCTTGTCCAACTACTTCATCTAGATTATTTGGTCTATATTTTCTGTATAAAGTTTGATACAAACTATCACCTCTTTTTTTTTAATATTATATCATTTTTAATGTTTATTTTAAAGTAAAGAATTTATTTAAAATTGATGTTCAATGTTTCACGTGAAACATATTTATTTTTTCGCTTTTTTTTAAAAAAATTTTGTATTATATTTTTTGATTCTATTGTCATAATATTTTTAATTACTTCAATATTTTTAATATTTTGTGTGTGAATTGCTCCGAAATTATCGTTTTGTATACTATAAACTACTGTACTAATTCTAGCTTGAATTATTGCTCCTAAACACATCATACACGGTTCAACTGTTGTATATAAAATACATTCTTCTAGATGCCATGTTTTTAATTTTTTACATGCTTTTTCTATTGCAATAATTTCAGCATGCTTGGTAGCTATATTTTTATTTTCTTTTTGATTATATCCCCTGGATATAACTTTATTATTTTTAACGATAATGGCACCAATTGGTACATCATCAATTTTATAAGCCTTTTCTGCTTCTTTTAGTGCTAATTTCATATATTTTTCATGCATTATTTAATCACCTACAAAAAAGCACACACATTAAGAGGTTTTTAAGGCTGCTATTTTCCAATCCTGACCTAGTTCAAACATTAATGTTGTGCTACATATAATATATATTATTTTACTTTTTTTTTCAATGTTTCACGTGAAACATATATTCTTTTTTTATTTTTTTACTCGTTTTTTATTTATATCTTCAATGTTTCACGTGAAACATATATTCTTTTTTTATTCTTTTACTCGTTTTTTATTTATATCTTCGATGTTTCACGTGAAACATAAAAGAGAGTCTCACTAATTACTCTCTTCTTTAAATGTTTCACCTATATTTTCTTCATCATTTTTTGCTATTAATGCCACAGAACTTACTTTTTGATTATCCTTTAAGTTAATTAATCTTACACCCTGTGCCACACGACCAGTATTTGATACTTGTTCAATAGGTAATCTTATGATAATTCCATTATCAGTAATAATCATTAAATCTTCATCACCTATTACTGTTTTAAATGAAACAATATTTCCATTTCTAGAAGTAATATTTAAAGCTTTAACCCCTTTACTACCCCTATGTGTCATTCTATATTCGTCTAAATCTGTACGTTTACCATAACCATTTTCAGTTACCACTAATATTTGTTGTCCCTTTTTTGCTATTTCACATCCTACACATATACTATTAGAAACATCTATACCTTTAACACCTGCTGCAGTACGTCCAGTTATTCTAATTTCCTTTTCTTCATATCTTATCATGCGACCATTACTAGAAGCCATTAATATTTCATCGTCACCATTTGTTTTTTTAACAGATATTAATTGATCATCATCACGTAATGTAATAGCTATCTTACCATTTGCTCTAATATTCTCGTATTCTTTTATATTTGTTCTCTTTATTAAACCATTTTGTGTACAAAATACAATATATTTACTTGTTTCATTTTTTTCAACTTTAAGCATTACTTTTACTACTTCATCTTTTTCTATAGGTAATAAATTAACAATTGGTAATCCTTTTGATTGACGATTAAATAATGGTATCTCATAGCCTTTTACTCTATATACTTTTCCTTTATTAGTAAAGAATAATAGATAATCATGAGTAGTCATTGAAATTAAATTTTCAACAAAATCCTCCTCATTAGTTGTCATTCCTTTAACTCCAACTCCACCACGATTTTGGCTACGATATGTTTCACTTGCTATTCTCTTAATATAACCTTTATTGGTAAGTGTTATAACAATATCTTCTACTGGTATTAAAGACTCATCTTCTATATATTCTATAGTTGTCATATCTATTATAGTTCTACGTTCATCTGAATACTTATTCTTTATTTCTAATAATTCATTCTTTATAACGTCTAATATTTTTTGTTCACTTGCTAATATTGCTTTTAATTCTTCTATTTCTTTTAATAATTCAGCCAATTCTTCTTCTATTTTATCACGCTCTAAGCCAGTTAAACGACGTAATTTCATTTCTAGAATTGCTTTAGCCTGTGCCTCTGATAAACTAAACTTTGCTATTAATTGTTCAGTAGCTTCTACATCTGTTTTAGCTGCTTTAATTAAAGCAATAATTTCATCAATATTATCTAATGCTATTTTTAAACCTTCTAATATATGTGCCCTAGCTTCTGCTTTTTCTAATTCAAATTTTGTTCTCCTAATAATTACTAATTTTTGGTGTTCAATATACTTTTGAAGCATTTCTTTTAAAGATAATATCCTAGGTTGATTGTCAACTAATGCTAAAGAATTTATACCATATGATGTTTGAAGTGCTGTATGCTTATATAAGTTATTTAATACTACGTTAGCATTTGCATCACGTCTTAAATCAATAATAATTTTTATACCGCTACGATCCGAAGATAAATCCCTTATATCAGTTATTCCATCTATTACTTTTTCTTTAACTAACTCAGCGATTCTTTCTATCAATGAAGCTTTATTTATCATATAAGGTATTTCAGACACAATTATTTGTTGCTTATTATTATCTAATGTTTCTATCTCAGCTTTACTACGAATAGTAATTACTCCCTTACCTGTTTCATAAGCTCTTTTAATCGCACTATTACCTAATATTAAACCGCCAGTTGGAAAATCTGGTCCCTTAATATACTCCATTAATCCAAGTGTATCTAAATCAGGATTATCAATAAGTGCTATTGTTCCATCAATAACCTCACCTAAATTATGTGGGGGTATATTGGTAGCCATACCTACCGCTATACCAGTTGAACCATTTACAAGTAAATTTGGAAATCTTGAAGGTAAAACAGTTGGTTCTTTCTCTGTTTCATCAAAATTAGGTACAAAATCAACTGTATTTTTATTAATATCTCTAACTAGTTCAATACTTAACTTAGACATACGTGCTTCAGTATAACGCATTGCAGCTGCTCCATCTCCATCGATTGAACCAAAATTACCATGACCATCTACCAATACATATCGATAAGAAAAATCTTGTGCCATTCTAACTAAGGCATCATATATACTAGAATCACCATGTGGATGATACTTACCCATTACATCTCCTACAATACGTGCTGATTTACGATATGGTGCACTAGCATTAGTTCCTATCAACTCACTTAATCCATGAATTATTCTTCTTTGAACCGGCTTTAATCCATCTCTTACATCTGGTAAAGCACGTGCTGCTATAACACTCATTGCATAATCAATAAATGAAGTTTCAATTTCATGTGAAAATTGTATTTGTTCTAACTTATCCATATAACCTCCTATATATCTAAATTTTTAACAAATTTAGCATTTTCCTCTATAAATTTACGTCTTGGATCTACTTCTTCTCCCATTAACTCAGATAACACTTGGTCTGCCCTAATTGCATCATCAACTGTTACTTGTTTTAAAATGCGGTGTTCTATATCCATAGTTGTATCAAATAATTGGCTTGCATCCATTTCTCCCAAACCTTTATATCTTTGTATATTTGGTGCCTTACTATTTTGTGGTAGTGATGCTAAATATTCATCTTTTTCTTCATCACTATAAGCATATTTTTCAACTTTATTACATTCTATTTTATATAAAGGTGGTTGTGCAGCATAAATATATCCGCCTTCAACCAATGGTTTAAAATATCTATAAAAGAATGTTAATAGCAATATTCTAATATGCGATCCATCAACATCAGCATCTGTCATTATAATTATTTTATGATACCTCAATTTTGAAATATCAAATTCTTGACCGATACCAGTACCAAATGCTGTAATCATTGACCTTATTTCTTGATTAGCTAATATTCTATCCATTCTAGCCTTTTCAACATTTAAAATTTTACCACGTAATGGTAATATTGCTTGTGTTTCTGGATTACGACCCGATTTAGCTGAACCACCTGCTGAATCTCCTTCGACTATAAATATTTCACATACACTTGCATCCTTACTATGACAGTCTGCTAGCTTACCAGGAAGACTTGTTGTATCAAGTACACTTTTTCTTCTAGTAAGTTCACGAGCCTTTTTTGCAGCCATTCTAGCATTTTTTGCTGTTATTGATTTTTCTACAATTATTTTAGCTTCTTCAGGATTTTCAAGCATAAAGCGATTAAATCCTTCGCTAAATACACTATCAGCGATTTTTCTCACTTCGGAGTTTCCTAATTTTTCCTTAGTTTGTCCCTCAAATTGTGGATTAGGATGTTTACATGAAATAATCATAGTTAATCCTTCTTTAACATCTTCCACTGTTAGTGAGTCATCATTCTCTTTTAATAATTTAGCATTTTTAGCATAATTATTTATAATTCTTGCTAAAGCTCTTCTAACTCCTTCTTCATGTGTACCACCCTCAGGAGTATTGATATTATTAGTAAAAGAATATAAGCTTGTATTATATGTTGTATTATATTGAAATGCTACTTCTAATGAAATTCCATCTTCTTCACCATATGAATAAATAACTGAATCATGAATTGGAGTTTTATTTTCGTTAATTAATTTAACATATTCAACAATACCTCCCTCATAGACAAATTCTTCTTTTTTCTTTTCAGTTGACCTATCATCACATAAAATGATTCTTAATCCTTTATTTAAGAAAGCCCTTTCTCTTACTCTTGTTTTTAAAATATCATATTTAAAAACTGTTGTCTCTGTGAATATTTTAGCATCTGGTTTAAATGTAACAGTCGTTCCTGTTCTATTAATATCACAATCACCTATTACAGTTAAAGGTTGAACAGTATGTCCTCCATCTTCAAAACGAATTTGATGAATTTTTCCATTTTGATATACTGTAACTTCAACCCATTCACTTAAAGCATTTACGACTGATGCACCTACCCCATGTAATCCACCAGCCACTTTATAGCCTCCACCTCCAAATTTACCACCTGCATGTAAAACAGTGTAAACCGTTTCTACAGTTGAAATTCCAGTTTTAGGATGAACTCCTGTTGGAATTCCACGACCATCATCTTTTACTGTTATAGAATTATCTTTATTAATTATAATTTCTATATCATCACAATATCCAGCCAAAGCTTCATCTATAGCATTATCAACGATTTCCCATACAAGATGGTGTAAACCACTTTCTGCTGTATTACCAATATACATACCTGGTCTTTTTCTTACTGCTTCTAATCCTTCTAAAACTTGGATATCTGATGCATCATAATGTTCCTCATTATTTTTTATCATTATTTTTCACCTCTACTATTTTATTTATTTTGCCATTTTCAATTTCTATAAGTTTAGATTTATCAATTATTTTTTTATCAATAAGTGATAAATCTGTTGTCGTTATAACTGTTTGAATACTTTTTTTTATATACTTTAATAAATTATTTTTTTTCTTATAATCTAATTCACTAAATACATCATCTAAAAGTAATATAGGAGTTGTTTTTTTGTATTTTTTTAACAGTTCTATTTCTGAAAGTTTAATAGATAATACAGCCATTCGAATTTGCCCTTGTGAACCGTATTTTTTTAAATCACAATTATCAATATAAAAAATGAAATCATCCCGATGTGGGCCTATTATTGTATTTTTCATTCTTAATTCAATAGGTAACATATCATTTAATTTCTTTCTAAGTTTATTTTTAATATTTTCTAATTCATAACTTTCCAATTCTATTACTGGTTTATAAACTAAGTAAAAATTTTCTATACCAGACAATTTTTCAAAAATAGCATTACAATATTGATTTATTCTATCAATATACTTATACCTCATTTTATATATCAATGCCGCTTTTTCAATATATATGTTATTTATTATTTCAAAATAATTTTCATCAATTAGTTCATTATTTTTCATTTTTTTTAAATACTCATTACGTATTTTCAAAATTCTATTAAAATCATTTAATATAACTATAAACGAACTATCTAATTGACTTATTTCTAAGTTTAGATATCTTCTCCTTATATTTGGGCTACCTTTAATTAATTCTAAATCATCCGGATAGAATATAATAACATTCATATTTGATATATATTCATTACTTCTATTTATTTTATTATTATCTATAAATAATTTTTTTTCCTTTTTATTTAAGATAATTTCTAATTTAGTAGGTAAACTGTTTTTTTTAATTTGACCACTTATTTTAGAAGATATACTATCTCTTTTTATTAAATCATTATCAATAAATACTCGATGAGATTTAGTTAATCCTAAAACATATATACTTTCCAATAAATTTGTTTTTCCCTGTCCATTTTTTCCATATATAATGTTAATTCCTTTATTAAATTCTAGTTCAAGTGTGTCATAATTGCGAAATTTAGAAATTTTTATATTTTTTATATACATGTAACACCCTCTTTTTAAATTTTAATACATTATTTTTAAAAAATAGACTTGTTATGTACTCCTATACACATATATAATTATACCATAAAATAAGATAAAAAATAAGCTTTTTTTGTTTTTTTAAGCCTATTTTAATTCTTTTTTTCTTTTATTTAAAATTGTTTGTAATAATGTAGCTTTCATCAACTGTTTTTTTAAAGAATAATAAGATATTTCTAATTCTAAAACTTTATCATTATTGAATATTAGTTTTGCATTTTTGGCATTTGGTGTTATATTTTTTAATTGAAGCAAATTTATCCATATACAGTCGTCTTTTCTAGGTGATGTTATAGGAAAAATTATTAATTCGTTGCTTTCTTCTACAATAATCGGTGGTTTAGAATTTTGACCTATTATTTTTTTTGTACCTTCTATTCTACCAATATATGAACTACCATAATATTTACAGCTATCATCTATTATATTTTTAATATTTTTTTTTATATAATATTCTAAATCGCCATCTATTACTTTTGATGTCGTTTTATCTTGACCAATAACTGCTAAAGTACGATTTGTTATTTCGTAATTTTCTAACATATAAAACCTCCCTAAAAATATTAAAACATATTTATTTGTCGATAACTATCAAAAAAACTTCTTTAATGAAGTTTTTATACTGTTCTTATTGGAACAACTAATTCTATTAATTTATCATCTTCTATATTTCTTATTATTATAGGTTTTATATCACCACTAAATAATAATTCTATTTCTTCACATTCTAAAGCTTTTACTGCATCAATCATAAATTTAGAAGAAAACGATATATTGATATTTTCATCATTATTCTTTCTAGCTGTTATTTCTTCTTCGACATTACCTATTTCAGGAATATTAGATGATATTATTATTTCGTTATCTTTTGTCAAAAGATTAATAGTATTTTTATCTTCTTCGTTGGTGAATAATGATGCTCTATCTAATGCCGTATAAAATTCATTTAAATTAACTTGTACTTTTAAAAAATAATCCGTTGGAATTAAGGCTGATAGATTTGGAAAAGTACCATTTATCAACCTTGACATAAATATTATACTATTAAATTTAAATATTACTTTATTATTAAATATATGTATTTCTATATCATCATCGTCATCGTTTATTAATTTAATTAACTCATTTAAATTTTTTGTAGGTATTACTATGTTGATTTCTTCATTAACAGCAGTTTTCAAATCAACAATTTTTTGACTTGCACGATATGAATCTGTTGCACTTATTTCCATTTTATTAGATTCACACTTGAAATTTATACCAGTTAATGATGGTTTATCCTCTTGATTGGAAGAAGCAAAAGCTGTTTGCCTAATTATATTTTTGAACACTTGCTTATTCATTAAAATAGGGTCTTTATTTTCTTTTAAATCTAAAACAGGAAATTCTGATGGAATATTACAATTTAAATTAGTTGATGATTTTGGGGTTTCAATAATTATCTTATTATCTACAACTTCTTCTATTTTAATCATATTATTTTGAAGTTTTTTTACTATTTCGTAGATATATTTACCTGATACAAGTATTTCTCCTGTAGAGATTATTTTACTTATATCATTTTTATCGATAAATGTTTTAATGGCAACATCATTATCGGTACTTAATAAATATAATCCATCATCTGTTAATTCAAATTTTATACAATTTAATACGGGTATCATATTTTTATTAGATATACCTTTTATTACATAATTTAAATGTTCTATTAATATACTTTGTTTAATTTCTAAATTCATAAATTCTCCTTTTTATATATATTATATTTTGAATATTTATATTATAGATGTCTATAATGTTCAAAACTATAGAATGTATTATAATATAATACTTTATCTATGTCAATAACTTATAATATTAAACATTATTTGCACATATACATATATATTATTTAATTAATTTTTTTGATGATTTTTTCAATTTCTATTTCTAAATCACTATCTTTCATTATTTGTTTTTTTATTTTTTCTACTGAATGCATCACCGTTGAATGCGTTTTACCACCAAATTCTATTCCAATTTTAGAAAGTGGTTGATTATATTTTATTCTACATATATACATTGCTATTTGTCTAGGGGTATTTATAGATGCTACTCTTTTATTTCCTTTAATATCCTCTAATGCGATATTATAGTGATCTGCGACTATTTGCTGTACTTGTTGTATTTTATTTTTTGATATGTTACTATCTTTAAAATTGTCTTTTAAAGCATCTTTAGCAAGATCTAATGTAATCATACCAGAATTCATCATCGTTGCATATGCTACTACTCTAGTAATTGTTCCTTCCAATTTTCTAATATCACTTGTGCAATTATTTGCAATATATTCTTTTACATCTTGAGGAAAATTACCAGTTATCATATGACTTTCTATTTTATTGTCGATGATTTCCATTCTTAAATTAAACTCAGGTGGTAAAATATCTATAGTTAGACCTCCTGTAAATCTAGTCCTAAGTCTTTCCTCTAAAAGTTTTAAGTCTTCTGGCGATCTATCTGATGAGATAATTATCTGTTTGTTATTATCGTGTAATACATTAAATGTATTAAAAAATTCTTGTTGTGTCTGATTTGCACTTCCTAAATACTGAATATCATCTATAATTAATACATCGATATCCCGGTATTTTTTCTTAAAATATTCCACACTATTAAAATTATTATTTTCTTTTTTCCGACTTATTCCCACAAAATCATCAACAAACTGTTCACAAGTAACATATAAAACTTTTTTCTTACTATTTTCAACTATATAATTACCAATAGCATGCATCAGATGTGTTTTACCTAAACCACTAGAACTATAAATAAATAGTGGATTATACATGGTACCAGGGTGTTCTGCAACCGCTAGAGCAGTTAATTTAGCTATTCTATTACTCTCTCCAACTATAAAATTATCAAAATTATATTTAAAATTAAGATTAGATTCAAAAGTTATATTAGCTGGAACTCCTATATTGTCAGTGTCTATTTCAATATTATTTTCTATTTCTTCTGGAAGCAGATATTCAAATTTAAAATTCGAACCAGCTACTTCATTAAATATTTCAGATATTAAATTATTATAATTTTCTTTAAGATTTTTTTTAGTAACATGATATGGAACAATAACTTTAGCAGTATCGTTATTTAGTTCATATAATTCAGTATTTGAAAACCATGTATCATAAGCCATAGGAGATAATTCAGGTTTTATTTTTTCTAAAAAAGCATTCCATAGTTTAATTTTATCCAATTAATCCACCTCCTATAAGTAAATCTAATTACATTTTACTACCTTTTTTGATAAAAAAAAAGAATATTGTTCAAAAATATCAATAATTAATAAAATTTTATGTTCTTATATCAAAAAATTGAAGAAAATAACTAATTTAAATATTTTTCTAATATTAATTTATATATAATAATGTCTATATTACATGAAATATAACATGTTAATCACATAAAAAAATAGGTATTATTATAAATCAAAATTACAAAAAAATGAATTTTAATGATAATAAAATAAAATTTGATTTATATAATTATTTACCACAGGAACGTTTGGTAAATATAAATTTTATAACAAAAATGAAAAAATATTGGTGGAAATTAATAAAATAATTAATAGTACATTAAATGCACCACTATATAATAGAATATTATAAATTTATAAAAAAATACCATAAATTAAGAGAAAAACGATTTATTAATAATAAAAATTTTAAAATAAAAATAAACATACTTTTGAACATTAAAAAAAGTCTTATTTATATATAAATATCTACTTTTGAACATAATAATGTATAAAATTATGAACACAACATATTAATATTCAAAAATTATTGACATTTATGTTCAAAAGTTGTAAAAAAAAGAGAAAAAATAAAAAAATAGTGTTTAAAACTATGTTTATAAGAATAAATATCATTTTTTAAACATAATAAATAATAAAATTTCAACATTAATAAAATTTTGATTGACAAATTATTATTTAACCTATATAATTTAAAGAGCAAAGCGAAATTTTATAGAAAATAGGAGGTGTATACCATGAAAAGAACATTTCAACCAAATAATAGAAGAAGAAGTAAAAAACAGGGTTTTCTTTCTCGTATGAAATCAGGTATAGTTAATCGTAGAAGAAGAAAAGGAAGAAAAGTATTAGCAAGATAATAACCACTTTTAGTGGTTTTTTTAAAAGTTGGTGATAAAATGAAAAAAATTAATGTACTAAAATCCACATTAGATTTTAATAGAATAATTAAAACTACCAGACCTATAAAAAGTAAAAACTATGTAATTTACTTTGAATATAATACAGATAGTATATATCATTTTGGTATATCAGTAAGTAAAAAAATAGGAAATGCTGTTACAAGAAATAAATACAAAAGAAAAATAAGAAGCATAATTTCTAAAAAAGACTATAAAAATTATTTTAATTGTATTATAATATTAAGGAAGAGTGCATTAGAGTGTAAATATCAAGAACTAGAAGATGAACTTTTAAATAATTTAAAAAAGGTGATGAAATGAAAAATAAAGTATTAAAACTTATATTATTATTATTATTAGTATTTAGTTTAACAGGATGTACAAAATATATAAAAATAAATAAAAAACAAATAAAAAATAATGAAACAGGTCAAATTTTAGTGAAGAATATCCTATGTAAAACAGATAACATCGAAAAAGATTATAATAAAGCATTTGAGGATTACTATAAGAGTCTAGAAAATAATGATAAAATTACACAAGAGAAAAAAGATAAAATCTTAAAAGATATAGAAACAACTAAAAAAGATATAAACATAAAAAAATTACAAGATTGTAATGATATGAAAATTACAGGTACGTATGATGGTTTATGGACAACAATATTTGTAAGACCACTAGCATGGCTTATTATAAATGTAGGTAAATTAGTAAGAAGCTACGGATTATCATTGATAATAATTACAATAATAATAAGATTAATAGTATGGCCATTTACACAAAAAACTGCCATGCAGTCAGAAAATCTAAAAAAGGCACAAACAGACATGGAGAAATTAGAAAAAAAATATAAAAATAAGACAGACCAACAAAGTCAAATTGCAAAAAGTCAAGAAATGATGATGTTATATAAAAAATATAACATAAATCCTTTATCTAGTTGTTTATTTGCTTTTATTCAAATTCCATTATTCTTTGCCTTTTTAGAGGCTATAAATAGAATACCAGCAATATTTGAAGAAACATTTTTAAGTTTCCAATTAGGAACAAGTCCTTTAACAGCAATATTAAAAGGAGAATATATATATATAGTATTGCTAGTTCTTTTACCAGTAGCAACTTATTTCTCATTTAAACTAAATAGTGGATTGTCTTTGAGTAAAGAACAAGAAGCTCAAATGAAAACAATGACTAATATAATGGTAATATTTATGACAATTACAGCTGGATCTATATCAAGTGGTATAGCTATATACTGGATAGTATCACAAATATTTACAATTGTTCAAAATTTATTAGTTAAAAGGAGAAAGAAAAATGTTAAAAATAAATGAGTATGAAGGAAAAACATTTGAAGAAGCAAAAGAAAAAGCCCTAATTGAATTAAATGCTAATGAAAAAGAATTGTACATAAAAGATGAAATTACACAAACAGGTAAACTTTTTAAAAGTAACAAACATATAATTAAAGTGATAGAACAAACTGAGTTAAAAAAATATATAAAAGAGCTAATAACAGATTTAAGTAAATTATTAGAAGTTGATTTAAATTTTGAAGTTAGAGTAACTGATAATATCTTCAATATTATATTAGTATCGTCAAAAAATGCTATATTGATAGGAAAAGAAGGTAAGACATTAGAAGCATTACAAACAATAATTAGACAAATAGTAAAAAATAAAACAGATTTAAATATAAAAATCAATGTTGATATAGCAGATTATAAAAATAATAAAATAAGAAATCTCGAAAGAGAAATAAAAAAAATAGCTAGAGAAGTTCAAAAAAGTAAAATAGAAGCATCATTAGACCATATGAATTCTTTTGAAAGAAGAGCCATTCATAATATGGTAGATGAAATGGAACACATAAAAACAGAAAGTGTTGGTGAAGGAAAGAATAGACATATCGTTATAAAATATGTAGAATAATGTTAAGCTAGACATTATTCTTTTTAAAAGAGGGATAAAAATGAAAAAAAAACATTATGATGAATACTTAAAAATAATCGAGCCAATCATTAATAATGAAGAATATAAAAAAAGAAAAAATTATAGACACCATAAAGATAAAACAGTATATGATCACTGTTTACAAGTATCATATTTATCATATGCAATTGCAAGAAAACTACCAAAAATCGATGAAAAAAGTGTTGCTATAGCAGGAATGTTGCACGATTTTTATTACAATCCTTGGATGGAAAATACAATCAAAAAACCTTTTTTTAAAAGACACGGTTTTGTTCATGCTAAAGAAGCTTTAGAAAATTCACATAAACATTTTCCAGAGTTAATGAATAAAAAAATAGATAATATGATATTAAGACATATGTTTCCTTTAAATATTATCCCACCAAAATATATAGAAAGTTGGATAATAACTATATCAGATAAAATAGTATCAATAGAAGTATTATTCCAATTAGAAACTTTAATAAGAATATTTAAACCAAAAAAGAAGTAGGTGAAAAAATGGATACAACAGTAGCAGCAATATCAACAGCATTAGGTGTAGGTAGTATATCTATAATAAGAGTAAGTGGACCAAAATCAATAGAAATAGTATCAAAAATATTCAAAGGTAAAAACTTAAAAAAAGTAAAATCACATACTATTAACTATGGTTATATAGTAGAAAATACTGTAATAATAGATGAAGTATTAGTAACAGTAATGAAAGCACCAAAAACATTTACAATGGAAGATGTGGTAGAAATTAATTGTCATGGTGGTATTCAAACAACGAAAAAAGTATTAGAATTACTACTTATAAATGGTTGTGAAGAAGCATTACCTGGCGAATTTACAAAGCGTGCTTTTTTAAATGGAAGAATTGATTTAATTGAAGCAGAATCAGTCATGGATCTAATAAATGCAAAAACAGAACAATCCCATGCTCTGGCAATTAATGGATTAAGTGGTAAAGTATCCAATATGATTAAAAATCTTAGAGATGATATTTTAGATATATTAACCAATATTGAAGTTAATATTGACTATCCTGAATATGATGATATAGAGCAAATAACAAATAAAAAAATTTTTGATAAATTAGAAAAAATAAAAACAAAAATGACTAAAATATTAAAGGATAGCGAAAATGGTATGTTACTTAAAATAGGAATAAAAACAGCTATAATAGGTAAACCAAACGTAGGAAAAAGTAGTTTACTTAATAACCTATTAGAAAATGAAAAAGCAATAGTAACTGATATAGCAGGTACAACGAGGGATATAATAGAAGGTGAAATAAATATAAATGGTTTAATATTAAATTTAATAGATACAGCAGGCATTAGAAAAACAAATGATTTAATAGAAGAAATAGGTGTAAATAGAAGTATTAAAATGATTGAAGAATCTGATTTAATATTATATTTATTAAATAATAATGAAAAATTAACAGATGAAGATTTAGAATTATTAAATAAAATAAAACAAAAAAATCACATAATTATAATTAATAAAATAGATTTAGAAAATAAATTAGATACATCATTATTAAATAAAGAAAATATAGTTAAAATTAGTATAAAAGAAAATATAGGAATAGACTCGCTAAAAAACAAAATATTAGAATTATTTAATTTAAATAAAATAGAAACAAAAGATATGACTTACCTCACAAATGCTAGAAGTATATCAATACTTAAAGAAGCATTAAATATGATAAACGAATTATTAAATAATGATATTTCAAATACACTTTTAGATATGTTAGAAATAGACATTAAAAAAATATGGAATTTATTAGGTAGCATAACAGGGGAAGTATACGAAGATGAATTAATAGATCAGATATTTAGTAGATTCTGTCTTGGAAAATAAAATAACATTAAAAAATTTATTTTTTCTTTACATTAAAATCGTAAAGAATTAAATCAGATAAAAAATTGTATTAAAAAATATAAATATTATAATACCAGATATATAAGGAAGTGACAAAAAGTGAAATATGAAATAATAGTAGTAGGCGGGGGCCATGCTGGTTGCGAGGCATCATTAGCAGCAGCTAGAAAAAATCATCATACTCTATTAATAACAGGTAATATAAAAAACATAGCAGATATGCCATGTAATCCATCAATAGGAGGATCAGCTAAAGGAGTTGTTGTAAGAGAAATAGATGCCTTAGGCGGTGAAATGGGTAGAAATGCTGATAAAACACAAATTCAAATTAAAATGTTAAACTATAAAAAAGGCCCAGCAGTACAAGCATTAAGAGCCCAAGCAGATAAGATAACCTATCCAAAAGAGATGTTAAAAACCTTAAAATCAACTAAAAATCTAGAAATAAAAGAAGCTATGGTAGAAGATATAATAACAGAGAATAATAAAATAAAAGGAGTCATATTAAATAACAATGAAAAAATTTATTGTGATAGTTTAATATTAACAACTGGAACATATCTAAAAGCTGATATTTTAGTAGGTAGTACTAGAAAAAGAGAAGGACCTCATGGAGAAAAGCCATCAAATCATTTAAGTGATAATCTAAAAAAACTAGGATTTAAAATAAAAAGATTAAAAACTGGTACTCCACAGCGATTAGATAAAAACAGTATTGATTTTGAAAAAACAAAAATAGAATATGGTGATAATATATATCATACTTTTAGTTTTGATAATAAACCATGTTATAAAATAGAAAATCAAATACCATGTCATATAGTATACACAAATGAATTAACCCATAAAATAATAAAAGATAATTTAAATAAATCAAGTATGTATGGTGGTTTAGATGATATACAAGGAATAGGTCCTAGATATTGTCCATCTATAGAGGATAAAGTTGTTAGATTTAAGGATAAAGAAAGAC
>CAYTKH010000024.1:0-15634 GCA_964438315.1 uncultured Muribaculaceae bacterium
TTATTTGTTTATAAGAGTTTGTTTTGTAAATCTCCCCACTTTGGAAACACTATCATATACGAATGGAATATGGACAGACTAAAGGAAATATGGTATTCTAAAGATGAAAAAGAAATAGAAGAATATAAATATATCATCATGTTAGATTTAGATATGGAAGAGTTAAAATTGCTATATAAAATATGTAAAGATATGGTGGTGAAAGAGTATATGAAATTTATAAAAATATTAAGTGAAGATCCAGATTACGTTCCATATTTGACAGAGGAAGAGGATAAAGAGATGTGTCGTAATACGGAATCATATCTAGAGGGTATGGAAGCTGGGAAAAGCGAGGGAATTAAAACTGGACGAAAAGAAGGAATTAAAACCGGAAGAAAAGAACGTGAAATAGATATAGCACGTAATTTAAAAAAATTAGGAGTATCTATTGATAAGATAATAAAAGGTACAGGATTATCTATAGATAAAATAAATTCATTATAAAAGTGTCTAAAAAATACCTTAAATGAGGTATTTTTGTATTGTTTAATAAATTTAAATATAATACTTGTTGTAAACTATATTAACTTGTATGTGTAAATAGGCTGTATAATTTCATAAATTTAATATTCTAAAATATTGTATATACTTTAATTAATAGTAAAATAAATCTAGGTGATTATTATGAATTTAAATAATATTTTAGTAGTAATAAAAAAAACTGATTCAATAACAGAATATATGAATATAATTATAATAGCAATGATTATAATAGTAATTATATTGATATCAAAAATAGTTTTTATAAAAAATCATTAACCTGATTGTTTATTTATGATTGTTATGGTATACTTTATTTAGGATGAAGAGGGCAAAAATGAGAAAAGAAAAAATTGAGCTTTTAGATTTTACTAAAACAAATGAACAGTCAAATAATAAAATAAACAAATCAAATAAAATAAATAATCAAAGAAAAGAAAAAATAATAATTTTACTAGTAGTAATTTATTCTATATTGGCTATGGTAGTTTATCATACTTTAGTAAAAGATATGTTAAAAAAAGATAGGCCAGTTGTGGTGGCTAAAATAAAAGAAGCATATACAACTAGTAAAAATGGTAGAAATTTAACCTTATATGATGACAAAACTTTTAAATATATGGATTTAGAAAAAGTAAAAACTGGAATGTATAAAATAGAAGGTAATGTGTACACATTAACGTACGATGATGCCATATGTGAACTTGTTAAAAACGATGATATATTGTCATCAAGTTGTAAACTAGTAATGAGTAGTGAAGAAATTAGCTATATGAATACAAAAAATATAAAAATAAGTAAGATTCTCTATAATATAAACAATGATAACTTTACTAAAATAAGTTCAACATTTATAACATATATAAACGGACTATCTATAACAAAAAAGTATCCTAATTTAAAAGCATCGAAAGTAGATAGTATAAATGATTGTTTTACAGTAGATAACATGAAGACATTTACTTGTTTAATAAATTATACAGTAATACCAGATGAGGTAGATTTAAATAAAAGTGTATGGAAGGAAAATGGTGAAATAGTAAATGGAAGTATTAAAAAATTTCATTATGTAACCTTTACAATTAAAGATAATAATTATAGATTTGTTAAAATGGATACCAAACTTTAATAGGAGGATTAAATGGAAAGAATAAACAAAATAATAGGAGAAAAGGTTTCATTATCATTAGTAGAAATGCCAGATATTTCCAAGATAGTTGAATTATGCAATGATTTTTTAGTAAGTGATGGAATTGGTTATTCAGATTTTGTTGCAACGATACCTAGTATGCAAGGAAATATAGAAGAAGACTTACGAAAAGAAAGACCAACTTTTTCAATAATAGATAACAAATCAAAAGAAATGATAGGCTTTTGCAGACTACACAATACAGAATATCTTCATAGAACAGCTAGCTTAATGATTGCAATAGATAGACAACATCAAGATAAAGGGTATGGAGAAGAATCAATTAATCTACTATTAGATTATGCATTTAACTATTTAGATTTTTATAATATAATGTTAGTTGTATATGAATTTAATAAAAAAGCTATAAAATGTTATGAAAAAGTAGGTTTTAAAAAATTTGGTACAAGAACAAAAGCTAGATATCATAATGGTAAAAGATATGATGTAGTATATATGGAATGCCTAAAAGATGAATTTAAAGGTGACTATATAAAAAATAAAATAAGATATTAAAACTTTAAAAAATAACATTTAAAGTTTTTTTTCTAATTGTTTCATTTTTTACTATTGACACTAGTAAAATAATAATATAAAATCTTAACTAGACAAAAGGAAGTGAATTATGACTAAAATTAAAAATTTAGTAATTGTAGAATCACCAGCCAAAACAGCATCAATAGGGAAATATCTTGGAAGTGATTATAAAGTAGTATCCTCAAAAGGACATATAAGAGATTTAGCAACAAAAGGTAAATATGGACTAGGAGTAGATATAGAAGATCACTTTAAACCAAATTATGTAGCAATTAAGGGTAAAAAAGCAGTTATTAACGAACTAAAAAAAGAAGTTAAAAATGCTGATTTTATCTATCTAGCAACCGATCCAGATCGCGAAGGGGAAGCTATAAGTTGGCATATATATGATGCTTTAGATATAGAAGATAAAAACTATAATCGTATTGTCTTTAATGAAATAACTAAAAATGCTGTTCAAGAATCATTAAAGCATGCACGTAAAATAGATCAAGATTTAGTAAATTCTCAAGAGACAAGAAGAATATTAGATCGAATTATAGGTTTTAGATTAAGTAAACTAATCCAATCTAAGACAGATGGAACAAGTGCTGGTAGAGTGCAAAGTGTAGCACTTAAGTTAATCGTAGATAAAGAAAGAGAAATAGAAAAGTTTATAAGCGAAGAATACTACACGATAACTGCTGATTTTAAGGACTTTCAAGCTGATTTAGTAGAATACAACCATAAAAAAATAGAAATAAAGAATGAAGTAGAAGCTAATAACATATTAGATAAATTAAAAAGTTCATTCAAAATAGATGAAGTAACAAAAAAAGAAGGATTAAAACATAGTAAATTTCCATTTATAACAAGTACTTTGCAACAAGAAGCATCTTCAAAATTAAATATGAATGCTAAAAAAACTATGATGATAGCACAAAAATTATATGAAGGAATTGAGCTTGAAACAGAAACAACAGGATTAATCACATATATGCGTACAGATTCAACAAGAATATCTGATGAATTTGTTAAAAATACAATGAACTACATAAAGGCTAAATATGGTGATGAGTATAAATGATTAATTAAAAAAAGTAAGAAAAAGGAAAATGTGCAAGATGCTCATGAAGCTATAAGACCAACAAGCATTGAAAGGACACCAGAAAGTGTAAAACAGTATTTATCGATAGATGAGTACAAATTATATAGACTGATTTACTATAGAGCTTTAGCAAGCTTAATGGCACCAGCAAAAACAAGTAATACTAGTGTGACACTAGATAATAATAATTATCAATTTAAAGTAACAGGACAAATTATTACTTTTGATGGTTATTTAAAAGTATATAGTGATTATGAAGAGGTTAAAGATAAAATATTACCACCTTTTGATACATATAAATCTAACATTATAGTAGCAAGTAGTATCGATAAAGAACAACATTTCACTAAACCACCAGCTAGATATAATGAAGCAAGCTTAGTAAAAACAATGGAAGAATTAGGTATAGGTAGACCTAGTACATATGCTACTATTATGAGTAATATAAAAGATAGAGGTTATGTAAATATTGTTGACAAGAGATTTATTCCAACAGAAATTGGTATCGAAGTTACCGATAAATTACAAGAATGCTTTAATGAAATTATCAATGTTGAATATACAGCTAACATGGAAAATGATTTAGATAAAATAGCCGAAGGTAAAATTATTTGGTATGAAACTCTAGAAGAATTTTATAAAAAATTTGAACCATCATTAAAAGAAGCCTTTGATAAATTAGAAAAAAAAGAACCAGAAAAAACAGGTGAACTATGCCCAAATTGCTCTCATCCACTAGTTATAAGAAAAAGTAGATATGGTACATTTATAGCATGTAGCAATTATCCAGAATGTAAGTATATTAAAAATGAAGAAAAGACAATTCAAGAAATTTGTAAATGCCCGAATTGTGATGGTAAGATTGTAGAAAAGAAAAGCCGTAAAGGTAAAGTATTCTATGGATGTAATAATTATCCAAAATGTAAAACAGCTTATTGGGATATGCCTACAGGGGATTTTTGCCCAAATTGTGGTAGTTTATTAACTAGTAAAGGTAAAAAAATAAAATGTAGCAGTTGTGACTATGTTAAAGAAGATTAAAAATAATTATATTAAACACTTTTTTCGAAGTGCTTTTTTGTTTTAAGACAAAATAAGTTGTAAATAAAGGGATAATATGATAAAATAAAAATACAATAAAAAGGAGCAAGTTTATGGTTTTAAAGGATAATAATAAAAAAGTACTTAGTTCTAGAAAAAAAGGATTTACATTAATTGAACTTTTAGCAGTAATAGTAATACTTGCCATAGTAGCATTAATAGCAGTACCAATAGTATTAAAATTAATAGAAAAATCAAAAATTGGATCAGCTAAAGCAAGTGCTAACAACTATCTAGAAGCATTAGAAACATACGCTGTAACAAGTGCGATAGATAAAAGTAATATAAAGCTTGAGAAGAATAATAAATATAATGTAACAAAAAATACAGTAATAAATGGTATTAATTATAAAAAGATAAATGATTTAGTAGAATTAAAAGGAAATAAGCCAACGGGTGAGGATGATTATATAGTATTAGATAATAACTATATGGTAAAAGAGGCATCATTAACACTAAATAGATATAAAGTAATTATAAAAGATGGAGAAATTACTGATATGATAAAGGGCGAAATAGTAAAATTAGAAAGTATAACCTTAAATAAGAAAAAAGAATTTATGGAAAAGGGTAGTACCTTTAATATAGAAGTAAAATTTAATCCAATAGATGCAAGTAATCAAAAAGTAACTTATAAAAGTAGTAATGAAGATATTGTAACAGTAAATGAAAAAGGAGAAGTTACAGCAAAAGAATTAGGAATAGCAAAAATAATAGTAGAAAGTAAAGAAAATAAAAATATAAAGGCAGAATGTTTAATAGAAGTAATAATTGGAGTAAAAGAACTAAAAATTGAACCTGAAAGTAGTGAAATTTTAGTAGGAAAAGAGTTGACCTTAGTAGGTAAAATAGAACCAACAAATGCAACAACAAGTTCATTAATATGGACAAGTAGTGATATAAATATAGCAAGTGTTAATAATAGTGGTGTAGTAACAGCAGTAGGTAAAGGTGAGGCTATAATAAAAGCAACAACTCAAAACGGAATAGAAGCAACAAGTAAGATAACAGTAAAAGAATTACCAAAATTTAAAGATGCTAATTATGGAACAGAAATATCTACCTTATATAGTGATGTTTACATAAAAAATAATGAGGATTCAGAACAAATTATTAAGGCAAGTAATGATGATGAAGCCTATTCAGGTAATTACCATTATCCAAACAGTTTAATAGCTAAAATGGAACAATTTGGTAAGTCAACTAGTTTGTCTTCACAAAGACCATTAGGTGGTAATAACACATTTAATTTATCACAAACTTCAAAAGATAAGTGGATATTATTTCGTATTGGAGCAGGAGCTTATACAACAAGTGTATCAATATCAAATATTTTATTGGATTTTGTAGATAATTCATCATTAACACTGAAAGAAAGTGTAGAAAGAGGATATATTGAACCACTTGTAATAGCTAGTTCTAGTTCTTGGAGTAGCTCATACATGTGGCAAAATTTTTATAATGTAGTTGATGGTGGCGGTTCCGGTACTGCTAACTATCCAACAGGATTTATAATTTTTAAGGTTAAGAATAAATCACCATTAAAAAGTATACAAATGAATTCAAACAAAGAATTTTCTAGCATTTATGGTGATAAAATAACTATATATGAATATCATGATATAGATTTATCGATATCATCATTTAAATAATAATTAATACCTATAAATTGGTATTTTTTCATAAATACTAGATTATAAATCCAATGTTTGATAAAATATTAATAGAAGGTGAGAAAAATGGTATATTTAGACTATAGTGCAACGACACCAGTAAATAAAGAGGTGTTAGAAACATTTAATAAGACATGTATAGATTTCATAGGTAATCCTAACTCCTTACATAAATTAGGAGTAGAAGCAAAAAAACTAGAGGAACAAGCTACTAACCAAATAGCTAAGCTACTTAAAGTAAAATCCAATGAAATTATATATACAAGTGGATCGAGTGAGTCAAATAATTTAGCTATTAAAGGAATATGTTTAAAATATCAAAATAGAGGTAAGCATATAATAACAACTAATTTAGAACACTCCTCAATTTATGGACCTATTGGATCACTTCAACGTAATGGATTTACAGTCGATTTTGTTAAAACAGATAACCAGGGACTAGTGGACGTAGAAGATTTAAAAAAATTAATAAATGACGATACAATTTTAGTGACAATAGCATCAGTCAACAGCGAAACTGGATTAAAACAAAATATTGATGAAATAGGTGCATTACTAAAAAACTATCCTAAATGTTTTTTTCATGTTGATATGACTCAAAGTATTGGTAAAATTGATATATCATTAGATAATGTATATTTATCTAGTTTTTCAAGTCATAAATTCTATGGATTAAAAGGTATATGTGTTCTAATAAAGAAAGAAAAAATATCTTTAGAACCACTTATAAATGGGGGAAAATCTACGACTGTATTTAGAAGTGGCACTCCAGCATTACCGCTTATTGTATCATTAGCAAAGGCCTTAAGGTTGAGTTTAGAAAATATCCAAGAAAAATACGATTATGTTTTAAAAATAAATCAAGAATTAAAAAATTATTTAAAAAAATATGATAATGTTCATATTAATAGTAATGAAAAATGTATTCCTCATATGTTAAACATCAGTGTTTTAAATATAAAACCAGAAACAATGCAACATGCTCTTGAAGATTATGATGTTTATATATCTACGCAGTCAGCATGTTCAAGTAGTAATACATTAAGTAAAGCTGTTTATGAACTAACAAAAGATAAATTAGTAGCAAGTCATAGTATTAGAATAAGTCTATCTTATCTAACAACCAAGGAGGAAATAGAAATTTTTAAAAAGACATTTGATAAATGTTATAATAGTTTGAATTTAAAATAAATAGAGGTGTAATATGAAATTAATATGTATAAGTGCTGTATGGTGTATGAGCTGTATAATAATGAATCCTATAATTGATAAAGTAGGTGATAAATTAAATTTAGAAGTCATTAAATACGATTATGATACAGATGATATATGTGAAAAGTATAATGTTAAAGATATATTACCAGTAATTATATTAGAAAAAGAAGGCGTGGAACTAACTAGAATTATTGGTGAAGTAAAAGAAGAAGAAATTTATAAAATAATAGGTGATTTTAATGTTTAAAAAAATTTTTTATTTACTACTGTTTTTAATTATTATAATACCATTTAATACTAATGCAAAAGAGGTAACATTACACTTATTTTATAGAGATGGTTGTCAACATTGTGCAAAAGAAAAAGAGTATTTAGAAACAATAAAGAAAGATTATCCAAATTTAAAAGTAGAAAAATATGAAATATGGTCTAATCTAGATAATTCAAATTTGATGGAAAAAACATCTAGTGCATTAAAAGAAGAAATAAACTATGTACCATATACAGTTATAGGTTCATATAGTACAGTAGGTTTTAATGAGAACACTAAAGAGTTAATAAAGAAATATTATGATATATGTATAAAAAATGATTGTGTAGATGTTGTTAGCAAGTTAAAAGCAAATAAAGATATTTTAGAAATTCAAAACGAAATAAAAGAATTTAATGATAATATAAATAATGTTTCAGATATCACAGTTATCCTTCCTTTTATTGGTAAAACAGATATAAAAAAACTTAATACACCATTATTATTAATCGCTATAGCAATAGGATTAACAGATGGTTTTAATCCATGTGCTATGTGGGTATTAATCTTTTTAATAAGTATGTTACTAAATATGAAGGATAGAAAAAGAATGTGGATTATCGGTATTACATTTTTAGCTACCTCGGCTTTGATATACCTATTATTCATGGCATCGTGGTTAAAGATAACTTTATCTATAAAAGAAATTAAATTAGTTAACTATTTTATAGCAATGATTGCATTAATAGGTGGTATTATAAATGTTAATAGTTACATTAAAACTAAAAAAGAAGCCACTGGTTGTCATGTAACAAATAATGAAAAGAGAAAAAGTATTATAAGTCGTATTAAGAAATTAACAAGTGAAAAAAGCTTATTATTAGCACTTATAGGTGTTATTATACTTGCAATATCAGTAAATTTTGTTGAACTATTATGTTCAGCTGGATTACCTGTTATCTTTACTAGAATATTAAGTGTCAATAATCTATCAACCATATCTTATGTATTTTATATGTTAGTTTACATATTATGTTATCTATTTGATGATATTATTATATTTACTATTGCAATGATTACTTTTAAAATAACAGGAATAACTAATAAATATAATAAGTATTCACATTTAATAGGTGGTATTATCATGTTATTAGTTGGAATACTTCTAATTTTTAAACCTGAATGGTTAATGTTTGGTATTTAATCTATGCACGATAAAATAAATAAAATTATATATATAGTACTTATCTTATTAGTCAGTATTTTCTTATTCATAATATTTTATAACAAGTTCTTTAGTATAAAAGAATATACTGTTAATTTTGATACTTTAGGTAAACAAGCAATTGTAAAATTATATAATATTGATAAAACAAGAGCTTCAAAGCATTTAAAAGAGATTAAAAAAATATTTGATGAATATACAAATTTAACAGATAATAGAAAAGAAATAGGACACAATTTATATTATATTAAAAATAATAATAGCAATTTAGAATATATAGATATTGATAAAAGGTTATATGATTTAATTAAATATGGTTTAGATTGGTATGATAAAAGTGATGGTTTAATTGATATATCAAGTGGTGATATTGTAGATGCTTTTAATGGTTTAGTAAGTGATAAGGATATATTAGCATCAAAAAAAGTTGATATAAATGATATAGTTTTAAAGGATAATAGAATAAAAAATAATCATATTAATATAAATTTAGAAGATGTTAAAATAGGGTATGTTATTGATTTAGTAGCAGAATATTTAGAAGATAATTTAATTAAAAATTATTATATATATGTAGATGGTACTGTAAGAGTAGGAAAACACTATAGTAATAAATTTGGTATAGGATTAGAAAGTCCATCTAATCATGATATATATGAAGTTGTTTATGGTAATAATATAAGTGTATCAACTGTTAATTATGATAAAAGTATGATTAATCTAAATACATATGAAGAAGCCATTGAAGTATATGGATTAAGTATTATTGGAAGAAATGCAAGTGATACTTATGTTATATCTAGACTTTGTTTTGTTAATAAGTTAGAAGATAGTAAGAATTATATAAATAAATTAGATGGTTTAGAAGGAATTTGGTATAAATTTAGTAATGATATAGTTAAATCTAGCGGTTTTGATAAGTATAAGAAAAAGTAATTGATATATTATAAGATATTATAATTTAAGTATTTATAGTGTTTTATGTTTTTGCTTGAAATTTCATATATTAAGGTATTAATAGTAGATGCTATAAGTGGTGCGAAAGAAGAGTATGAAAAATTTATAGACTATATAGCAAAACCATTTAGTAAAGACCAAATCAAAGAAAATTTAGATATTATATTTAAAGGCAAATAAAATTATCTCAAAAATATCAAAATAAATAATTTGTTATGCTATAAGATTATTTATTTTAAACGACCCTATTGAGGCTAATTAGTACTTGATAAAGTTGCTTGAGTATAGTAAAATACGACCGAAAGGAGGGAACTTTTATGGATCAAATAGAAGATTTAGAAGAGAAGAATTTAGAACCAGATGGTTTTCAAAATATGAGTGAGAGCGAAATAGAGAAATTTCAGAATATAAAACTAAAAGACTTATCCACATTTTTTTCTTATTTGACGTTGCAAGATCTAGAAGGCATGGGAGTATTTAATTTATACCAACTATTTGTTATGGAAGAATGTGTTGATTCATATGTCAATTTAGAAAGTTTAAGGTTTTATGATGAAGCCATTGGTACGGCTAGACTACTAAAGTGCGAGTATCTACAGGAAGACCCTTGTATCGATATAAATGATGAACAAATGAATCCTCAAGAGTTATATAAATTGCTAGGATTCCGCGCTCATGTAAAGCGTGCTTTATTACTGGAAAATTTTTGCAATAATGCAAAAGAATATTTTGAAAAAATGCAACAGCCAGATATTAAATATACGCTAAGTCGTATGTGGCATATTGGACCTAAGCTTATAGATGAAATCATGCAGAAAACAAACATTGTCTTGAATTACAATAGGATTTTTAATCCGAAAAAAGCTCTTTATGAAGATACATTAACAAAACTAAAGCAGTTACGTGGTGAACTTAAAGATTTAAATAAGCAACGTAATTTGGTTAGAGAAGAAATTTGCCAGTTGAAAGCTCAGCTTTCTGATTTGATAGACAAAGAACATCACCATGTCTACAAAATAAAGATATAATGAAAGAGAACAGAGCGTTCTTTTTTTGCATATTTCCAAGTAAGAGATTATTATATTATAGAAAAGTTGATAATACGATAACAGGAGAAAATCTATTATAAATAGATATAATTTTTAAATTTCAATCTCTTTTCTTTAGATAGTGTAACAATTTATTCTGAAACAGAAAGAAGTAGAGGAATAAGCAACTCCAGACAATAAAGTAGATATAGGATTTTTGGAGAAACAGATGGGAAGATTGGAAGTTGATGAATAAATAAAGAAAAATTAGATATTATATTTAAAAACAAATAAAATTATCTCAAAAAAAAACTATCTAAAGTTTTTTTTTTACTTGAAATTTTATACTTTAAGTGTTAAAATACAAAAGATTATATTTGATAATCATTAATACCGTATTTTTCATTTTCTGTGTCTAAAAATATATAATTTTTAATAGGATTATACGTTAAATATGCTAAAACTATATAGCTAGTAACAATAAGTATAATAGACACTATATCCAAATTTAAATCTTTACAATTTAAAATATAGTAACTGATAACCTGTGTAAAGGCTATAACGATAAAAAGTAAAGTAATAGATACAATCATATTTTCACCATAATGATTAAAAATAGGTAAATATATAGCTAGATAAATAAAAATAGATAAGAAAGCTGTAACCCATAAACTGAATAAAAAATTGTTATGTTTACACTTTTTCAAAACAAAATAGTCAATAATACCATAGAAGATAATAGCACTAAACATCATCTTCATATGTTCATAGATAGATTCATTTACAGGAAAGAAGATAGAAAACAAAGTATTAGGTAATATGTCATATAAAAAATGAAAAGGAAAACATAGTAAAAAAATTAAAATAGTTGATAAAATTTTAGATTTTTTAATGCACATAAAGTACCTCCTTTTAAATATTATGTGGTAAATTTGTCAAAATATGAAAAAAAATGAAAAAATTTCACCTAAAAAAAAGTAAAATGAAAAGTTTTGTCGTATATTATAAGTAGGGAGATTGATTATATGGCTAAAAATTATATTGATGATAGTACAATAAATTTAATAAGATCAAGTGTTGATATTGTCGATATTATAGGCGAATATATATCATTAACCGGAGCTGGTAAAAATTTCTTTGGAGTATGTCCCTTTCATGATGATCACTCGCCAAGTATGAGTGTAAGTAGAGAAAGACAAATATTTAAATGTTTCAGTTGTGGAGCAGGTGGTAATGTCTTTAAATTTATACAAGACTTTGAAAACATAAGTTTTATGGAAGCTGTCAAGTTATTAGCGGATAAAACAGGTATAAGTGTCGATATTGGAAATTATAGTAAACCAGATAAGTATTTAGAATACTACGATATGTATGATTTAGCTTCTAAATTATATACTAATAATATCAATAGTATCAAAGGTGTACAAGCTAAAAAATATCTTGATGAAAGAGGTTTAGATAACGAGATAATCAAAGAATTTAAAATAGGTTTAGCTTTAAAAGAAAAAAATAGTTTGACAAAGATACTTAACAATAAGGGATATTCTGATGAACTTATCGAAAAATATGGACTAGCTAATAAACATGACTATGGTATGACAGATGTTTTTTATAACCGCATTATGGTTCCACTTTGTGATTTTAAAGGACAAGTAGTAGCATTTAGTGGTCGTGTATTTGACGGAAGTAATGAGAACAAATATGTTAATACCAAGCAGACAGACGTCTTTAAAAAAGGTGAAATTCTATATAATTATCATAGAAGTAAAGACGTAGCTAGAAAGGTAAATCAAATTATTGTTGTTGAAGGTTATATGGATGTTATAGCACTATATAAAATAGGTATATTAAATGTAGTTGCCACAATGGGAACAAGTGTAACTAAAGAACAGCTATCATTAATTAGAAAAATGGCTAGTGAAATAGTTTTATGTTTTGATGGTGATAAAGCAGGTTTAAAAGCTACTAAATTCTGTAGTGATGAATTAACTAACATTGGGATAAATGCTAAAATAATCAAACTAGAAAAAGATTTAGACCCAGATGAGTACATTAAAGAATTTGGTAAAGATAAATTTTTAGAAAAATTAAATCATCCTATTAATACAATGGAATTTAATTTGTCTTATTTAAAACAAGATAAGGATTTAACAAATAATGTTGATATAGCTTTATACATAAATAGTATGCTTAAAGAGGTATCTAAAATAAATGATGATATTTTAAAAGAGGTAACACTAACTAAAATAAGTAAGGAAATGGATATTGATATTAACTTATTAAAAGATAAACTAAAAAGTCAAAAACCTAAAATAAAAACATTAAAGAAAGTAGAAACTTCTAAAGTAGATAAATATAAAAAAGCACAGCAGTATCTATTATTTCATATGTTAAATCATGAAGAAGTAGTAAAGATGTATAAAAAAAGATGTGTTTATATACCAACAGACGAATATAGAGAGCTAATAAGAATGATAAGAATTTTTTACGATGAATATAACTATGTAAATGAAGCTGATATAATGACATATGTAAGGGATGATGAAAAATTAGTACAAGCTATAAACGAAATAGATAATATAAACATTAAAGAAGAGTACACCTTAGAAGAAATTGATGATTATTTAAAAACTATCCAAGATTACAATGTAAAAAATGAAGTTAAAAGACTAAAAAAGATGATGAACGAAACAGATGATATGACTAAAAAGATAGAACTAAGTAATAAAATATTAGAAATAAATAAAATGAATAAAAGTGATGAGGAGTGTTAAAATGATAAACGAAATAAAAACATTTGAAGAAAGAAAATTAGAATTAGTCGAAAAAGGTAAAAAAGAAGGGGTAATCACATATGAAGAACTAGCAATTTCACTTAAAGGATTAGAACTTACAAGTGATGAACTAGATGATTTATATAATACATTCAATGATAATGGAATTAAAGTAATATCAGACGATGACGATGATGATAGTAGTCCAGAAAAAATCTTGATGGATGATAATATATTAACAAAAGATTTGACAATAAATGATCCAGTTAGAATGTATCTTAAGGAAATAGGACAAATCAAACTGCTTACAATGGATGAAGAATTAGAACTAGCTGATCGTATTTTAGAAGGGGATAAAGAGGCAAAATCTATATTAGCAGAAGCTAATCTAAGATTAGTAGTATCAATCGCTAAAAGATATGTGGGTCGAGGTATGTTATTCTTAGACCTTATTCAAGAGGGTAATATAGGGTTAATGAAAGCTGTTGATAAATTTGATGTAACCAAAGGATATAAATTTTCAACCTATGCAACATGGTGGATTAGACAAGCTATAACACGTGCCATAGCCGACCAGGCTAGAACTATACGTGTTCCGGTCCATATGGTAGAAACCATTAACAAATTAGCACGTATCCAACGTCAATTGACACTAGAATTAAATAGGGAACCTTCAGAAGAAGAACTAGCTAAAAAGATGAATGTATCAGCAGATAAAATAAGAGATATCTATAAGATAAGTCAAGAACCTGTATCATTAGAAACACCTATCGGTGAAGAAGATGACTCCCATCTAGGTGATTTTATAAAAGATGAGAGAAATGTATCACCAGAAGAATATGCAACTAATGAATTATTAAAAGATGAAATATCTGATGTTCTTCTTACATTAACTGAAAGGGAAGAAAAAGTTATTCGTTTGCGTTTTGGTTTAGATGATGGCAAATCAAAAACATTAGAAGAAGTAGGACAAATCTTTGGTGTAACAAGGGAAAGAATTAGACAAATAGAAGCTAAAGCATTAAGAAAATTAAGACATCCATCACGTTCAAAAAAATTAAAAGACTATATGGGTGATTAATGTTAAGTAAACGTTTACAAGCTATTGCAGATATGGTTTTGGAAAATGTTGATGTTGTCGATATAGGCTGTGATCATGCTTTACTTGATATATACTTAACTTTAAATAATCATAAGTGTACAGCTAGTGATATAAATAAAAATGCTCTATCATGTGCCTACAATAATATAAAAAAGTATAACATGCTAGATAAAATTGAACTGGTTTTAAGCGATGGTTTAAAAAATATTAAATTAAAAAACAAGACTGCAATTATAATATCCGGTATGGGAGCAAATACTATAATAGATATAATTAAAACAGCCGATTTTAGATATATTGAAAGTATTATAGTCCAATCAAATAACGATTTAGAACTGCTAAGAAAAGAAGTCTGTAAATTAAACTACTTCATATTAGATGAACAAGTTGTTTTAGATAAAGGTATATATTATGTTGTTATTAAATTTAAACCAGGTTTTAAAAAATATCATTACATTGATTATAAAATAGGACCAATTTTAAAAAACAAAAGATGTAATAGTTACTATGATTATTTAAAAAATAAAAACGATAAAATACTTAATGGTATACCTAGAAGATACATAGTAAAGAGAATGAAAATACAAAAATCAAATAGGATAATAAAAAAATTATTAAATAATTCATAATAATATTGACAATAAAATATTATATTATTATAATTAATAAAAGCGATGAACAAGAGGAGTAAAGTTTTATATATTTATAGAAAGTTCGTGGTAGATGGAAACGAATAATATAAAAACTTGAAGGTAGCTTGCTAGCTGTATATTTGAAATGATAGTAGAATATACCGTATACTTGCGTTAAAAGTTAGAGGTTATTTAATAACAAATTAAGGTGGTACCACGTAATCACGTCCTTATATAAGGACGTTTTTTTATCTACTAGGAATTTGCTTGTAAAAGTTAAAAAAAGTATTGACGAACAAATGTACTTATTATATAATTGTATTAACACTAAAGGATGGTGAT
>CAYTKH010000025.1:0-14876 GCA_964438315.1 uncultured Muribaculaceae bacterium
GATGTCTCCCTAATAGCCAAATATCACCACGTTTTGTAATTGGTTCTTCTATTTTTGTGTTAAGGGTTGTTTTTTCCTCTTTAACTGGTTCCTTAGAAGATTCTTTATTCTTTTCTTTTTCAAGTCTTTCTTCTTCTTCTAATTCAGCAATTTTAGCATCAATTCTCTTAACTAAATCATCGACATTAAGGCCACCTGCCCCTACACCTGGCATTCCAGGCATTCCAGGCATATTTGGCATTCCACCTGGCATAGAAGGTCTAAACATAGAATTTGGTTTACTAATTCCAGCCCCATTTAACATGTCATCCATTCTTTTTTGACGTTTTTCTTCTACATATTTAATTAAATCAAATACTTTAACAGGATTCTTTTCTCGTGTTGGATAACTGGCCTTTTCATAATTTGTTCCCCAATCAATTTTATAATCAAATTTTAGTTTAGTTTTATAAGGTCTTGTTCTAGATCTTAAAACTAAAGCTTGTTCTTCTTTCAAGTTCTGCAAGTCAGTGACAGTAATTAGTGGCCTAGAGTCAGTTTTATCATCTTTTTTAGATTTTACTTCTCCACACATCTTACTGATTTCCTCTAAAGCGGATAATTCAGTACTTAAAAGATAAATTGTATTACCACAGTTTCCACGAATAGTCTCAGCCTTTTCTTTTCCATAAATATCATTTAATTGTGAAAAGTTCTGAATAATAAATGATAATTTAATATTTCTAGATCTTGCAGCAGATACCATAGCATCTACATCACTAAGTGGTGGCATATTAGCAAACTCATCCATTAGAAAATTAGTTCTATATTTTAACTTACCACCAGTTCTTTCTTGTGCAACTCTTACTAATGTTTCGTAACATTGTTTTAAGAAAATTGTAACAAGTGGATGATATGTTTTCTTTTCATCTTGAATAATAATAAACACAGCTGTTTTTTCTCTACCGATTTTTTCCATATCAAAATCGCTATGGGCTAACATTTCTGATAAATTTTCTCTAGAAGAGAATAATTTTATTTTTTGTTTAAATACTGATAATATACTCCCTTTTGTTTCGGCTGGTGCCATCAAAGTTGATGAAACATTAATGTATGCTGGTGAGGTTTGGTCTTTGGTACTAAAGTATTCTTTCATATAGATTGTGTTAGTACCTTTTATTTTTTCTTCTCCAACAGTAGTCATTAAGTTAATACTATTTAAGTTAACCTCTTCTTCTTTAGCATCGTCAAATAATGCTAAAGCTAATCCAGCAAAATAGTCCGCTGATGTATTTTCCCAAAAAGGGTCACCTGATTTGTTATTTTCATCATAAAGTATGTTACGTGCTAAGTCATCTAACAACTCATTAGCCTTATCTGAATCACCATTTTTATATAAGGTATATGGTAACGTCATAGGATTCCAACAATTACCTTTTTGAGGGTCACGAAAGTTTAATAAAACTATATTATATCCTCTTTCCCTTAACTCGTTGGCATTGTTTTCGTATATTTCACCTTTAGGATCGGTGATAATCATCGATTCACCTTTTTTAGCAAGAACTTTTACCATTGGTTGAACCAACATTTGTGTTTTACCAGAACCAGTAGAACCAATAATTAGACTATGGTATTCTCCGTCATCAACCCAAATTTCATGTCCGTCGTTTATAATAGGAATACCTGCGTATTCACTATTTGTTGATGATGGGGAAACCATCTTTAGTTTTGATTTCATTTCTTTATCTTTTAACCATCTTGCATAACCTTTATCTTTTTTTTCGCCTATTTTAATTCCTATACCTTTTTCCCTTTCAAAAAAGTAGTCTGATACACTTAGGAAAGATGCGATAACCGCCATAAGATAAAATACCATAGTTGGTGCAAAATAACTCTTAGTGAACGTTAAAGATAACGACAATGTATAATCTATATCATCATCTAGAAATGCTACTGCGTTTATAACTGCTATTGATATTAGATAGAATAATACCAACATGTATATAACAAAGATAATTATATCTTTTGGTTCAGCTCTAAATTTTAATTTCATTTGAAACACTCCTCGTATAAATCAATAATATAATATCATAAGTTGACAACGTTTTCAACAAAAGTTGCTTCAATAATAAGAAAAAAGTAAGAATTTCTCACTTTATTATTTTGTTTTGATTGAATTAAGTATTTGTGTTTTATATGTTTCACAAACAGATGGTGCATTTTTTTCTATTTCATATTCAAATAAGTAAACTTTTTTATCTTTTACTGTACCATAGTAATAAGTTTTTCCAAAATTATCACTATAATTAAATGTTGACCACAAAATACCATTTATACTTTGTTTAGTTACTAATGTAGGATTAGAACTTGCATTATAATTTTGCATTTGTTTTATTAAATCTTCAGCTTGAAAGTAGCCACTTATGGCCCTTAATGAAAATGAACAACCATCAAAAACACCATTATTACCTTCATAATTATATTCTACTTGATCATCACCATTGAAGGAATCTTCTTTAAATACTTTTGGAATAACAATACTGAAGTTTTTTAAAACATTTACAGATGTATCAGTCATTAACATACCTTCATAAATATCATTAGTACCACTATTTTTATCATTATTACTATTGTTAGTTGTTCCACCATCATCAGTTGGTTCGCTAGTATTTTTGATATTTTTAAATAAATTACTAAATATTTTAGAATTTCCAACTGTTGATACAAATACTATGGCAATTACAACAGCAACTAAAAATCCTAAAAATAAACCACTGATACTTGTTCTACCTGTTTTTGAACAGATTTCTTTTAATTCATCAATACTTTTTTGATTATTAGTACTTTTGATTCTACTTATCTTTTTGTTAGCATAGTTTAGATACATCTTATTAGTAATTAACCCTATAAAAATAAATAGTGCTATATCTAATTCTCCTTGAATTATTGTATTATCTATTAAATTTACTATAATTATTAAAACTGTAGCGGTTAGCAATCCATGTAAAAACATCTTTCTATAAAACATATATAAAAAACCAAAGAAGAATGCTGCAAAATTAAATTTTCTTCTGCTTATGATTTCATAATTATTTCCAACAAACGCTTTTAATAATTCTTCATCTGAGTTTACAATAGAATTATTATAATTTTGATTTTTTTCAATATTTAAGGCATTAATAACTTGATTATCTTGACTAGATACAACCTTATTTTCAACTGTTACATTAGTGTTTCCCATATTATTACTAAAAAATGTACTATTATTTTGATCAACTGTATTATCTTGGAATGAACTTTTACTAACTAAATTATTATTTATTTCTAATTGATTTTGGGTTGTACTATTTAAAGTATTATTAACGATATTCAAGCCATTATTCATTTGATTATTTGTAGTTATAGAATTAGGAATACCTTGATTAGGTGTTAATATATTGGTTGAAAATATAACATTATTACTACCAGGTGTTTGTATTACATTACCTTCTGATGTAGTTACTGGTGTTACTATATTATCACTTACTACCGTTGGTATTACACTATCTTCTGATACAGTTACTGGCGTTACTATATTATCACTTACTACCGTTGGTATTACATTACCTTCTGATGCAGTTACTGGTAGTACTATATTATCACTTACTACCGTTGGTATTACATTATCTTCTGATACAGTTACTGGTGGTACTATATTATCACTTACCACTGATGGTATTACATTATTTTCTGATACAGTTACTGGTGGTACTACATTATTACTTACTGCCGTTGGTATTACATTATCTTCTGATACAGCTACTGGTGGTACTATATTATCACTTACCACTGATGGTATTACATTATTTTCTGATACAGTTACTGGTGGTACTACATTATTACTTACTGCCGTTGGTATTACATTATCTTCTGATACAGCTACTGGTGGTACTATATTATCACTTACTACCGTTGGTATTACATTATCTTCTGATGTAGTTACTGGTGTTACTACGCTAGAACTTGAAGACGTTTCTGGATATTCTGGATTACTATTAGATATTCCATTACTACTATTATTTAAATTATTGTTCATCTTTACCTCCTACTTAATTCAAACATACCATTATTTATTTGATATTTACTATAAAAATCTGTAGGATACCACAATCCCTCTATTCTTATACTTATATTTTAAAATTTAAAATTATTAATGTCAATATAAAATCAAATTAAATTATAAATTTAAAAGGTGATTTTCATCACCTTAGAATGTATTATTTTAATTTGAATACTTATTTTTTAAAGGTTACATTTGTATAATTACCTTTTTTATATTCATATATCATATCTGTAACTTTATAAGATTCAATATCCCCATTATAATTATCGATACTTTCAATAACTATATACTTGTATACATTATTATTTATATTGAAAATATTCTTAACACTATAAACACTAGCTGTTGTAACATTAAGTTCTTTAATAATTGTCTTTATTTCATCACCTATAACAAATATTATTAAATTGTACATATCTCTTGTATCCATATCTACTGAATTATTGGATACACAAATAATTTTATCAATTACCTCATCATTATTTAAATCTACTTCATATACTTGATTTGTAAATAGATAATCAAAATTATATATGCCGTATTTATTACTTATCAAGATTTTTTCTTCTTCGTTGATATTTCTAGATTTTATATTATCAACTTTCAAATCCATTTTACCATGGTATGCAAATAAATGTCCATTATAACTCTTATATTCACTTTTTTTGTCAAATAAATTCCATGAATTTACTTTTGAAAAGTAATAATCACCTATATATTGACCATTTTCATATGTATTAAATAATAGATTAAGTGATTGTATTTCGCTATCATCAACTATACTAAATCCCTTACTAGCAGAATATTCATAATTAGTATTATTATCTAATATAAAGTATGCATCTTTTGAATTTTGATTTTTCTTATAGATAGCTGCAAAAATTAAACTAATAACACACAAAATCAAACATATAATTGATACTACCACTTGCCATTTTTTCATACTTACCCCTTTCTATTAATAAGGTCTACAATAGTATTTAAAACTTCCACCTCTAACATAAGGTAATATACTAACCTGATCTTTCAAAGGTATTAATATTGTACAGTCATCATTTTTACATCTTCCATGTGCACCAAATCTCTGGTTGTTACCTATATATATTTCTACATGACCTACTTTACCATTCGCTTGTGGTTTTGGAAATATTAAATCACCCGGCTTTAATTTACTTTCATCTGTAAATAATTTATTATTAGCTATACACCATCTATACTCTCCATCGGCTGTAGATGCACCTCCAAAATCTACTTTTATAGTTTCATTTTTTGTAACTTCTGTATATGTCCTATAAACTAAAGATGAACAATCAACAAAACCATTTTTCCACCTATCATCTTGACTATAACCCCAGCTATCAAACTTACTAACTGCATATAGAGCAACCTTTTCACCTAATTCTGAATTAGCATTTAGTATTGAACTAAAATCGCCATCATTACAAATATCAGCACCTTTTTTAAATATTTTAGTACGATGTTGTTCTGCCATATTAGCAACCTGCCATTTAGAATATGCTAATTGGTCGTGTTCAGTTGTCTTGACCGATTCATCGCCACCTTTATCGCAAGCTGCTTTAGCATTACTTTTTGATGCTTGAGCTTCAGGGGTATTTTCATAGTAGCTTTCTATAAGACTGAAGTACTTACATCCACCTGTTGCCCAAGAACCCTTATACCAAGCTTTACCAATATAGGCATATCTTTGCATCATCGCTTCAACTGAATCATAATTTGAAATATTTTTAATAAAATCTTCTACACCTTTCATAACACTTGGATATGATAAGCAACAGTCTGGACATTCATTATAACATCCCATACCCCAGAAATTATTTTTCACTACTCCTGGTGAATAACCTTCAGATGAAGCTCTAATAAATACCATTTCAGGATTTACATTATTGCTTATACCCATATCGTATATTTCATCTGCATGAGCTGCTAATGCTTTGATGCCTTCTACATTTCTAGTAGTAGAACTCTTATAATTTTTTGCATAATCTTCTACTAGTGAAACAAATTGTTCTTTTGTAAAGCTAGTTGAATGTAATGATATAGCACTACACATTCCACTACCATATCCACCACCATTTTTACAATAATTAGGTTCACCATATACTTCTACTGCTTTATCAAATATAGCCTGGATTATCTCACTTATTTTTTGTTCTAATCCTTCTTTAGATACATTTAAAATCGGTTCATCTTTAAATCTCATATATATATATCCAGATGTTACATCGCCCTCATAATCTTTATCAGTTATCTGACAGTTTCCATACTTATATGTATGTGTATTACTTGTAACTGTCCCTTTATTATTTATATTAGTCTTTGAAGCTTTAATATTTAAATCTTTATTAGTTCCAACTTTTGGATTACTAATATCATTCATAGTATCGCCATACATTAAGTATGCTACATACTTATCTAAACTAAATTTCCAATAAGTATCATTTGAATCTTCACCAGCCGAATAGACCTCTCGCCACATTTTATTAGCTAATTTACTAATTTCATCTGTTTTAGTATCAAATAAATTTTTTAACCAACCGAACCAAAAACTACCATCTTCTATTTTTTTTGTTGATCCCAAAAACATTTCTTCATCAGAACGATTATAACCTATGGTTTCATATATTAATCCTGAATCAATGTAGTAAGTTCCCTCACTATTTCCTCTTTCAAAGGCTATAATAACCTCTAAATACCTCTTAAAGAATGTATAGGCATCTGAAGTTCTACAATCGGATTTATCACTACTACAATAACCATTGATACTCAAATAATTAATCAAATATTCATCCACATTATCTTTAAAATAAGTTTCGAAGCTTTCATTTTCTTTTATAGCTGGGAAAGATGTACTTCCAACTGAAATTCCACCTCGATTAAAAGGACTAAATATATTTAATAAATTTTTACTTAAATTACGATCACCTTGACTAGATGCAAGTAAAATTACTAACATAATAACCAAAAATATTACAACAAAAGTTGGTACTAATATTATAATTAATTTCATTTTCCATTTTTTCATTATAAATGATGATAATAAACTTTGTGAACCTTTACTTAAAGCTCCTCCGCCTATTAGTGATGATAATTTGCCCGTAGTATTTTTTCTTACTACACCACCTGTAGATACGGTTTTATTTTCTACATTTTGTTCTTTCTCATCTTGATTATTATCCAATTGTTCATTATTTGGTTCTACATTATTATCTTGTTCACCATAAGAAAAAGATGGAGAAATATTCCTAGTTTGATTACGATTTTGAACATCTTGAATACGTTTAGAATCTTCATCATCATTCCTATTATTAAATTTATTAAACATATTCGCCTCACCACCAAACTATTTTTTAATATCCTCCACCACTACCGAACGAATCCAATTCTTGTTCTGTAGCTATTACATTTATTTGCATACGCCTACTGCCACATACAAATAATGCTTCACCTTGTCTATACCTCTTTATTCCTTCCTTTTCATTATCATTTAAATCAATTAAAAGTGCCAAATCTTCTGCTGCCTGTTTCTTTAATCCCATGACTAAGTAATAAGATGCATTATCAAATATAGCTTTCCCCTGTGTTATAACTGTTGGATTAATGAAGTCACTAGGTTGTTGAGTGATAATTATAGTACCTGTATTATATTTACGACTACGTCTTTGTATTTGAGCTAAAAAATCAGCTCCCAAAGTATTATTACCACTTAATAATATGTGTGCCTCGTCTACCTCAAGTATGGTATTAACATTTTTATTTAAAGTAAGTCCCCATGCATATTTAAGTATATTAAAGAATAATGCATTACGTATATTCGAATCAGCATTCATTAACTCTCTAATATTGAAAACAATAAATGAACTTCTAGGTTTAATTGTCGTATGACCATCAAAGTAATATTTAAGTTCTCTTACAATAGGTCTAATCTTTATTTCAAGCTTTTCCATTATATCACGTTCATGTGTTTTTTCACTCATCGATGCTAAACGACCTTTAATTGTTGCATATACATCTTTGAATGTTGGATAATCAGTTGAACTAAACTGTGTGAAATCCGTTTCAAAATTCATTCCAAAACGCCTATAAGTCTCTTGTAATACTTCACTAAACATATTTAAGACATCTTCTTCAATATCTGGTGAATAGTATTTCATGAAAGCTTTTATATTTTGAATAGTTCTAGTCATAACAGTATATCCTAAACCTTGTTCTACTTCATCATCATCAGCATCTAAAACTATTTCTAGTGGATTAATCATTCCAAATTCTCCACCTTTTCCTAAATCGATAAAATCTCCACTGTATAGTTTAGTCATCTGTTCTAGTTCGCCTTCTGGATCTATTACTACTAATTGACAGTTGTTTCTTATATGTGTTCTAAGTAACAGTTTAGCTGCGGTTGATTTACCACTACCACTTGTACCTAACATAATCATATTAGCATTATTTCTATTATGTTCTTTTCTGATTTGATATAGAAATTGATTAAATAGAATAACTCCTCCTGAAAAGTCGACTCCAAGTAAAGTTGACAATCCTGGGTCTTTAATACTATCAAAGATAAATGGATACATAGCTGCTATAGTAGGGGCTGGAATAGGTGTACCAATTCTCTTTTCAATATCTTGTGGCCCGAAGATTGGTAATATTGATTTAAGGACTTGCTCTTGTTCAAAACGAAGTGGATATGCCCTCATTTCCATAGCTTCTAAGTAATTTCTAACTTGTAATTTTTTACTATTTAATTCATCCATCGTGTCTGCTGTAATCATAATATGCATTTGAAAGTCGTATATTTTAGATTGATTGGCTGCTAACATTGTTACAAATTGTTCTAATGATTCGTAGTCTAATCTTATTCTCTCTTGTAATGTACGATCTTGCTCTTCTTGATAACGTTGTTTTAAATCAATTATTTCTTTATTTAACATCTTACTAATTGTAGTAAATGGAACTGGTATATGTTTTATAACCACTTTTATTCCAGACATACTTGTTAAGGATGACAAATAACCAGGACTTATATATTTTGGATATCCTATTATTGTAAGTATTGTTGCAAATTTATCACTTACAACAAAATAACTTGGTTTAAATTCTAACCCTTTAGGTGCTACTTGACTCTTTATATTCATTATCCAATCACCGTCCCAAACGTAGTTGTTGAACCGCCATTTAAGAAGTTATCTAAAATTATTCTTAAATCTTCATTAGTAACTTGATGTGAATTTAAACCTGAATTAGTAAATCCATTTATTAAGTTTCTGATTCTTTTTGTAATTTTTTCATTGTCTCTTTCTTTAAATAGTAAGAAGTACTCTGTATCAACTATATTATTATTCATGAATAGATTAGCTTTATTTATATCTTCCATTATCATTTTTCTTTTTACTTGATCTTGAACTGAATTATATAGAAGTTGTAGTTGTGATAAATATACATTTATATCTACTGGTCTATCAGCAGCTATAATCCAAAACTCATAATCGATAACGTTGTAGACATTTTTTAAATTGTCTATTATTGCCATTTGAGTGTTATAATCCAATATAAATATATTACGTGGCATTATTTTAACACCCGTTACCTTTTCACCATTATCAAGTACTATTGTACCATTGTTAATACTTTTAACTGGAACAAATTCTGTAGTATATTTACCTCTTGCTTTCTTTGTACTCATCTAAGAAACACCAACCTTTCCATCTAAATCTTTGATTTTGGGTAAAAAATGTAAATACATCAATAATGACTGTAAGAACATTGTGATAATTTGGAATAGGAAATACAAGAAAACCTGTTACTGCAACTGGAAGTATTGCTATAATAGCCCATACTATTTCTTGTATTGGTACGACCATCATCATAATTAATGTGATCAAAACTCCTGTTCCAAATAATATCAAATCAAATGTATTAAATAATCCAAATATCAATAACATTTTTTTTGAATTGGCTGGTATTAAATATTGTCCCCTCATTATTACTTTCCTTTCTACTCTAATTAATGTGTGTCATCGAATCTATCTTGCATATGTGTACCATACTGTCCACCTAATGGACCTCTACCATTTAAGGCTGGAGAAGGAGTCCATCCTTCTGGTTGACCACCACTTGTAACTGGTCTAGCTTTGTTATCGGCTGCTGCACCTCTAATTTCAAGAGATTGTTTTTCAACTGCAAGTGCTTTCTTACGAGCATCAAGTTTCTTTTCATCTTGGGCATATTTAGCTTCAACGTATGCAACTTGTGTATCTGCATCTTTCTTAGCATCTTTATTAACACCTTTGATTTTACCTTTATCATCTCTAGTAAGACCATCTACAGTATATACTGATGGATCCATCTTATCTTTGTTTTCTTCAACAATTTTACCTAAGCGTTCTTGCCATTGTCCCATAGCAACATTTTTAAATTTACCACCGCTATCCTTTTCTAATAATTTATTAAGTGATACTTCTCTTGCAATGCTCAAATTAGTTTCTAGATTTTTAGCTGCTTGTGTCTTAATTAAATTGCCATCATCATCTTTTTTTAACTCATGTGTCACGTCATCATACTCATAGTATTTGTTTTCTTGAGCCATAGCTTCTTGCATTTGTTTCAAGTTCTTAACTGTAGAATCTTTATCTACTTGTTCATTCATCTTATCAACAATACTTGAATATTCTTGATATCCACTCATTTCTTTATTTTTAGCATTGTTTATTCTATTTTCTTCAATTTGAATTTCTTGTTCTTCTGCTGCAAATCTTAATGTATCTCTTTGAGCTTGATTGAATACACCAACATTTCTTGCTAAATCAGCGGCAATTCTACCACCCATTGTTGAGCCTTGTCTACCTAAATCTTCTCTTTGTTGTTTTGCAAACATAGCCTCTTTATGTGCTTTACTTATTGATGAACCTATTTTTCCATCTTTGCTTGTTGCTAAGAATGCTCTACGTCCTGCACTAGTTGCACCTGCTATTGAGCTACCAACTAACATTCCTATTCTTCCTAAACCTCTACCTATCGTAGGATGCATTTTTCCATCTTTGCCTTCCTCTGCCCAATTGTTTTTATTAAATATAGCTGGTATTCTAGTTGCAAAATTGGTTGCTCCTGCTAAACTAGCTGCTGCTAATCCTGTACCAACGCCTAATGCTTGTTTTCCAAATAAGGCATTATCTTGTATTTTTTTGAATGGATTTAATTGGAAAGAACCAGATAATTTGAATCCAAATAACTTCTCTATTAGGTCTGGTAATTTTTTAGCAAACATTAAAGCTCCTATAATTACAAACAATTCAATCCAAAATTTACCAGATTGATGATCACCAAACGAAATACTGTTATTTGCTACTAAACCAATTACAAATATAGCTAGAAATACAGCTGATAATCTTATAAATAAATCTGCCCACGTACGTCCTAGTTCTTTAAGCCACTTACTAAACATTCCATCTTTTCCTTTTTGCGGATCAATATATGATACTATAGGTATTGGTGCTATTAACTCTAAAAATCCTAATTTTATTGAACGAACTGCTATATCAAAACAGAATGATAATAAAAGTAAACATATAAATACACCTGTAGCAGTTGAAATAAAAATTTTGTAATCTATATAGTATCCCTGAGTATCATCACCAAGTGGTTCTAGATTTTTTTTTGTTCCTGATGATTTATATAAAATTGCAATCAAATAATTAGAAACTTTAGCTTCTGCAAAACCTGCACAGTAAATACCTGAAGCCATTTTAAAATCAGGATCACTTTCATCAAATGAACTCGTATTTAGACGGTAAAATGCTCTAAAAGAGAGTATCGACAAAAAATCACCTTGACTTGCTGCTTTGGCAGCTCCCTTACCAACACAACTTTCGTCCATATAATAAGTAAGATCAGTAACTACATCACTTGTATGTCCTAAAAAGAATCTAGGTATTACGTTATCTTCCAATATGGCATCTTGAACTTGATATAACTTAGCAAATACAAAAGGTGTTACAGTAAGCATTGTTAAAGTGAGAATAATATTGATAAATATTTTGTGAGCACCCTTTTGTTTATCTAAAAATGAATCTGGGTTTACAATATAATTAATAAATGAAAATGATACTTTAACTAACATGAATAGTCCTAATAACACATATATTTTTGAATAAAATGTTGATATTGTTTTATTATCAAGTATATTTACATGAGCTAAATCTAAAAATAATTGATAAAGAACTTTTAAAAAGCTATAAACAACACCATCTAAAGTTGCAAAAAAGCTTCTAATTGCATCATCAAACCATCCCATTTGTGTCACCTCCATAAACATGCATAATAAATCAAATAAATTATATCATAAAAAAAAACAAATAACAATCTAAATTATTTGTTTTTTTTTATGATAGCTAAAATTCAATAGTAACAAGGACAAATTAAACCATTATTAAAAGAATGCACAGAACATATTATCTGGAGTAATATTATAATCACCTGCTATACCACTTATATTAATTAAGAATGACAATAAGTATGGTAAAAATATTAATATAATCGCCGCAATTAGTCTTGTTACAAATCTTGTTCCACTTTGTTTAAGTGACTTATCCTCACCCGAAAACATAGCACTTGCGAAATCAACTATTCCTAAGAAAATTACAAGAATTGGTATAACTATTCTAATTATTTTTATGATCCACTCTATTATTTCTAAAGTTTGTGGTCCTATAAAACCACAACTACCTTCTGGCATAGGTTCTGGAGCTGGTGCTGTTGATGAAGGTAAATTTCCAATCATTCCTGTATCTATTCCTATGTTGTCGTGTGGTAAAGATACAGCTAGAACATCAGTAGCACATGTAGTCTTTCCAACGATAAAATCAACCACTCCTTGACCTAAATCATTAAAAAAAGCTCCACCCATTACACTACCAGCACCACTTTTAGTATCAGTACATTTCCAACTTTCTAATGCAGGAACACTAGATTTAGTTGAAAAAGAATAATGAAAAGAATTACCTCCTTTAATCTGCCAGCCTCCACTTTCATTTTTAGCTACCGAATAATATATCTTAGGACATCCAGCTTTACCTTCTGCTGTAACAAAATCTTTTATAGATAAATCAATTTTATCAGTATACATATAATCTATTGGAATTGCTATTGGAAGCTTATCAACTGCTTCCATTACCCATTTAGGTAAAGCAATATTAGTATCAGTTGCTGTACTTTTAGTAATACGTGAGGAAAGTTTATTATTTTTTATATTAAACGAAAAAACCATAGTACTATCTTGTGTAATATAATTACACGTCCAATCAGCTGCCTTAACACCATTTGCACCTATAAAATAAACTATAATAAATGTTGATATTATAAAAAACAATTTTCTTAACTTATTCATTAGATCACCCTCTATGGATAAATTATAACATATAGAATACTTTGTACGCAACCTAACTATTAATTTTTTATAAATTATATACACTTTATTAAAGATTATTGTTATTACTTTAAAATTTATTTCATCTAATCATATATATTATTTTACTAGTATTGAACAAAAAAATAATACATGATATAATACTTTTGTCAAAGAAAATATTACTCGAAACAAAATTAAAAATGAAGGGATGGTTTTAATGAATAAAATATTAAATGGTTTTAAAGGAATGAATAGGAAGCTGATGATTTATATAGTTACACTATTTGTAGTAATTATAGTAGGAATAACTATACTATCTATACTTAAAGCTACTATATTTGGTAGAATACCTGTAACTAAACTGGAAGGCAAGATGTTAAATGCAGCTAAAGAATACTTTAATGAAACAAGTAATAGATTACCTATTAATGATAAAGATACTGAAGCAGTAACTATAAGCGAATTAGTAAATGGTAAGTATTTAAAAAGTTTAGATAAACTACTTAAAGATCAATCACTAACTTGTAGTGGAAGTGTAACAGTTACAAATAATGGTGGTTACTACTTATATAGTACAAATCTAAATTGTGGTGATAAATATAAGACACAAAAATTATATGAAGTTGTAACTGATGTTAAAAATATTGTTACTGAAAAAGATGGTTTATATCAAGTAGGTGATGATTATGTATTTAGAGGAGAAAATGTTAACAACTATGTTTCATTTGATGAACAATTATGGAGAATATTAAGAGTTAATGGTAGTGACAATACTATTAGAATGATACAAGTAAATAAAACCGAAGATAAATATGTATGGGATGATAGATATAACAGTGATAAGGATGACTATATCGGTATAAATAAATTTGATGTAAGTAGAATTAAAGATACAATAGAAAATTATTGGAAAGGTGAAAAAATCATATACGATAAAAACAAGGGATACATATCTACTCAACCATTATGTATAGGTAAAAGGGACATCGATGATATAGATAAAACAAATAAAAAAGATTGTTCTAATACATATGGTAATTATTCAATAACACTACCTCTTCCAAGTGATTATATAATAGTTAGTTTAGATAGCAAATGTAAATATGTTGATAATTCAGCTTGTACAAATTATAACTTCTTGGTTACACTTGTTGGTAGCACATGGACTTCTATTGTAGATGAAAGAACAACACATAAGGCATATAAAATGGCACCTTCACCTATGTTATCAAATACTAATAGTGAGGCACCATTAAGGTTTGTTGTTAACCTATCAAATGAAGTTAATTTTAATAGTGGTGATGGTTCAATTGATAATCCTTACACAGTAAAATAAGCTAGAATCTCTAGCTTTTTTTATTCTCCTTTTAATAA
>CAYTKH010000026.1:0-14435 GCA_964438315.1 uncultured Muribaculaceae bacterium
TATAACTAAAACTTTCAAAAAAGAAATTTATTTTTTCTATCAAATTTCTTTCTAAAAGATTAAAACTATATTATTTATTCTGTTTAATTTCTGTCATTTTTCCATCATCAAAATGATATATTACATCTACAATTTTTGAAATATCATCTTTTATATGAGTTGCTAAAATAATTATTTTGTCTCTTTTCTTTTCCGCTAATAATAAATTTCTTAATTTTTCTGCTGTTTCATCCTCAATACCATTAAATGGCTCATCAAATATCATTACAGTAGGATCTTCCATCAAAACTTGTGCAATTCCTAGCTTCTGCTTCATTCCAAGTGAATAATTCGCATATTTTTTATCCATATTTTTTTCTAAGTTTACTTTTTTTAAAATATTTACAATTTCTTCCCTACCAATTTTATTTTGAATTTTAGCTAACAATTCTAAATTTTCATATCCACTTAGATCAGAAATAAAATCAGGTTTTTCTATTAAAGCTCTTGTGTTTGGTGGAAAGGTTTTATTTTTTATATAATTAATTCCATCATATAAAATTTCACCATCGCTTGGAGTATAAAATCCACATAACATCTTTAAAAACACACTTTTGCCACTTCCATTTTTTCCCGTTAAACCATATATTCTACCACTTTCAAATGTTGCGTTCAAATCGTGTAATATTTCAATTTTTTTAAATTCTTTTGATACATTTTTTACTTCTATTTTCATTTTTATCTACTCCTCTCAAATAAAAATATATACATTTTTGTCATAAATTTATTTATTAACATGCATAATATGAAATATGTAAATATGCAAGTAATAATTATTATCAAATCTTCACTAATTAAAAGAATCGTCTTTGGAAAATAAATTAATAATAATATTAACAATATAACCACACTTATAACAGTCAAAAATTTATTTTTATAGAACATTATTAATAACAAAATAATTAGCATTTCATAAGTAAAAGTAACTACTAAATCTATAATAAACAAAAAGGTAATATCTGAAAAATCAACATATCTACTACATAATATTGCAACAATATAGAAAGAAAATTTTAATATTGTTGATATTAGCATAATAGAAAATTCTTTATATAATATCCATTTTTTCATTGGCAATCTTAAAAACAAATTTTCTATATTACCTTTTAACATATCGGAAAACAGCCAAAATACTATATATACATCAAATATAATATAGAATATAAACATAAGAATATCAACTGGAAAATGATCTTTATAAATATGTAACCCTAAAGTGACAATAAATAAATCTTTTGGATTTTCATAATTTATTTTTGCATAAGAACAATAACACAATATAACAGCTAAAGAAAAAATAATTAATTTCCAATTTTTTTTGAAGAAATTAGAAATATCTCTTTTTATTACAAATTGCACCTAATCACCTACTTGCTTTATAAATTTTGGTATTATATTAATAAGAAGCAATATAAATATAGTCATGATAATGAGAACTAAAATTACACAATTAACTTCTAACATGAAAGAACCATATAAATCAGTTATTATATATTTTCCTATCCATAGTGGCATATCAGCATAACTTTGTAATAAGCCAATGCTGTATTCAGATGCAAATAAAGTTCCATAAATAACTGCATTTCCAAATAATACTATCCCAGGTTTCATTACTTTAAAAAGACATACTGAAATTATTACAAACATTTGAGATAAAATGCCTATTCTAACTATTGTATAAATCAAATACAATAAATCCGGAATATTATAATCAGATAGTATTCCTATTTTAAAATCATGTCCAAATAAGTTTAATACAGTCATTGTTGTTAAATGTATTATTACAAAAATAAAAATGTTGACTGATATAATCTGTTTTAACAAAGTTAGTAGATACTTTTTCATATTTTTTAATCTTATAATGTATGATCTGTTTTTTTCAAATTTAGAGTAAATAAATATAGCAGATACTAGTGGAATCAAAAATATACAAAATGAAACAAAGGCTGGATTAGTAACTAACATAATATATAGTTGTATATATGTGGCACTTGGAAACAATGACTTATCAGCATATGCAATAGAAACAACAACAATTAGTGTAAATATATATAACATTTTAAATATTGAAGATTTTGTAAAATATATAATATTATCTTTAAAATATTTATAATTCATAATTTATCAACACCTGTTCTTTATTTTTATAAACTTTGTATACTAAAAATCTACTCGTTATGAATAATACTAGTGCTATAATAAATTGAATATAAATATTAGACCTATCTCCCGGAACCCAAAAACAGTAGGAATTAAAAGTCGAATTCATATATGGAATGTGGAAGTGTATTTCTAAATTAAATCCAACCATAATTTCTAAAAAAATATTTATTCCAAGAATTATTAAAAATGAACTAATACAACTCACTATATAAGGCATTTTCTTTTTTAGAACAATTAAGAATACACTTATATAATATCCTGCTAACAAAATTAAATTTGTAACATATAATGGCAAAAATACCACAAAATTTTTTATATATTGAATTTCTAATGGTTCTCTAATATAAAGAGATTTTACATCTTCATAACTATTCCAAATATCAAATCTACCACTTATAATAAAACAAAAAAGGAAACTAACAACTAAAAATATTGCTACAATCAACATATTTTTATATGCAATTTTAAAATGATATTTTAAAAATTTTTTATAATCTTCTCTCATAATTTCTGCACGAATCATTCCAGAATTAAGTTTTTTATAGAAATAAATACAACTTGGAAATAATATGAACAAAGGAATTATTGAAATAATAAAACTTAATTTATCACTTAATATTTCAAAATATAATGAAAAAGCATCATTAATTCTTGGAGTCATAAAATAAGTAATCCACTCTGGCTTCTCTATTATTCCATTTTTTACCATTTCTTCTATTTTATGTGCCCTTTCAATATAGGAATTAAATTCTATACGATAATTAATTAAATAATATGTAAATATAATAACCAATACTAGTAAAAATATAATACTTAAACCATATTTTTTAAAAAAATCTTTCATAACTAACCTCTATTCATCGTAAAATTAAAAAAATGAACTGCATTTACTTACTTTTATTTTACCTTATCATAAAGGGTCTTAGTAGTTACCCATGTACCCCAAAAATAAGTATTAGTACTATAGTTAGATTTAGTTCTTAATAATAGATACCCTTTTCCATTAACTGGATAAAGTCCACAACCAAGCCCAGTATGTTGATTAGTATCACCTAATACAGTCCATGAACCTTTCGCTAAGGTTTTATAATCAGTAGTACAAGAAGCACCTCCTGCATCCTTTCCCATTAAAGCAGCTTGAGGTGTTCTATATGTACCTAATGATGATGCTGATGATGTTGAATTGATATTTTTTACATATTGATATGAATCCTCACCCTTATCTGTAACATAAGTTGATGGTGTTTGATGTATTGCTAAAATTATTTTGCTGAAAGATAAAGATTCTGAAGCATTAACACCCATTAAATTCAATACAAGTGTGCCTATAAAGGCGATAGTTAAACCTTTTAAAAATTTCATAAAATTTCTACTTTTTGTAAATGCAGTCCAATTTAATTTTTATATTAAATCTATAACTATAGATTTAATAACATAATACTTGTTCTATCATAATATTTTTAGATAGATATTATCAAAACATAGTACAATCAGTATCAATTACATACTAATACTAATTAAGTTACTAAACAAGTAATATGTCCCAATTGTATGTTTTTTTGTTCTAATTGTCGTTTTTTGATGGTTTTTGTCATAAAAATTACTATTTAATCAATAAATAATACATTTAATGCAAATAATATTGAATATTATAAATATTTGATGTATAATGATAAGAAATTGTGTTTGTCTTAATAGTCGTTTTTATGATTTTTTTCATTAGAACTTAAAGTTTTTATTATTAAAAAATATCAGCTACTATCTGATATTTTTCGTTTAAATGATTAGTAAGGACTTTATTTTAACAATTTTCATCACAAACATCACCTAACACTTTATGTATTAATGTTTCATATTTATTTTGTAATTCTTTTTTTTCATCATCGTTTAGTGGTATATAAGGATCTATTTGACTTTCTAACGTATCTAAATGATACCCTATAATCGTTCCATCTTTAATAAAAACTACTATTGGTACATATAATCTTTTTTCACCTACTTCATGCTTATTCAAATCGGTATCAGTTATTACGTATTTTTCTAAAATAGGATCTAGCCATTTTAGTATCTGATAATATTCTTTAGTTCCTTCTTTAGTTTTTATTAATTGATTATCTTGATAAATATAAGTACTTCTCATGTCATGAACATTTACATAGTATATTTTATCTAATGCTGTTTTCTTACTTGCTTTAATTAAATTTGGTACAGCATTTCTACACCATGGACATTCTGGATAACCAAAATATATAACAGCAGATTTTTTATTTTCAAATACATCTTCTAAATCATTTATAGTAGCATAAAACATTTTATTATCATCATCTATTTCCACTACTGGATAATTTTTACCACTACTTGTTTTTTGGTTGTTTAATGCTTCATATTCTAATTTGAATTGATTTATTTTTGTATCTTTTTTACATCCTGTAATTAGTATTAGTGGAATTATTACTATAATTAATATTTTTTTCATATTGCACCTCTTTTATTTAAGTCTTTCTTTATAATTTTAACATATTTTTAAAAGAAAAAATAGTATTTTATTTATATATAAAAATTTTTAGTTCTTTAGTTATCCATTTAATTCATAATTAATTTAGATTTAACTTTACTACTATTGTTTTAATTATTTAAAAACACTCTACAACTTAACAAGAAAAATATCTAGTTTTTTAGATATTTTTTAATGTTATCTTTTTCTCTCTTAGATACACGATATGAATCGCATATTTTTCTAATACTCATATTATGGGTAAATTTATCTAGTTTACTATTTTTTAAATAATTAGTAGTCTTATCCTTATATTTTATATAGCAGGAGGATATCAACCAACTATTTGCCATCTTAATATAGTATTCATCACTTTTTAAATTAAAACTTATCTTTAATACTCTATCTATATACTCATCATTAATATAATAATCAAGAAGCAGTACTAATCCAAAACGTACATAATAAGTAGTACCTTTTAAATATTTACTAATTAATTTAAAACCTAAATCAAGATTATTTTTAAAGACTTTCAAATTAGATACAACTGTATCATTTATAGCCCAATTATCAATTAGTGGAAGGAATTCATCTAAATATTTTATTATACTATCAAATGGTTCTTTTATATAACCGATAACTAATCCATGAATCATGATTTCTTCATAAGTGTCTTTTTTAACATTTTCTAAAAAAGAATTATAATCACATTTAGAAATATTTTTAGATATTTCTCTAAGTAAGGGAATTCTAATACCAATTAAATTAATATTGTTTGGTAACAACTTACTATGAAAATCTCTATATTTTAAATCTTGTAATTTATATAATTCTTCTTTAAATAAATGATAATTATCTTTGTTTATATTATAATTCATTAATTATTTTATTAATACATGATGTGAATTCCTCTTCTATTTCATGCATTCTTTCTAAAGTTTTAGCCTCAAATCTCACTGTTAAATTAGGCCCTGTATTAGATGCCCTAACTAAAGCCCAACCATCATATAAAGTAGCTCTAACACCATCTATATCACAGAATATATAGTGTTTATCTATACAGTATTCTTTTACTTTGTTGACTATTTCAAATTTATTAGTATCACTTACTTTAATTTTTATTTCTTCTGTTTGATAATATTTATTTATATCATTTAACATTTCATCTAAATTTAAATCATTTTTTGATAATAATTCGATCATCCTTAATCCAGCATATATTCCATCATCGAAACCAGGAAATTTATCTTTAAACCATACATGACCTGAATATTCACCACCAAATGTATAATTATCCTGATTTATTTTCATATTCATATATGAATTACCAGTACGATACATTAGTTTTTCTAAACCCAATTTATCTAATTCATCGATAAGTGTTTTAGAACATTTTACGTCGTATATAGCTTTCTTTTCGGTTAAAACTGGAAGTAGATGTCTATACATCAAAAGCATATATATATCTGCCCCTAAAATATTACCTTTATTATCTACGATACCTACCCTATCAGCATCGCCATCTATTCCTATTCCTAAATCATAACCTAATTCAACAACTTTTTTAGATAATGCTTCTTGATTTTTTTTAACAGCAGGATCTGGATGATGATTTGGAAAATCTGGATTGCTATCACAGTATAATAATTCATATTCTATATCGAACATATTTAATATATCCTTTATGATAATTGATCCTGTCCCATTACCGCAATCGACAACAGCTTTTATTTTTCTTTTACCTAGATCGACGCTATTTCTAATTAGATTTAAGTATTCTTCTTTAATATCATAGTATTCTATAAAACCATTACCTTTATCAAAATGTTTTAATTCTGTAAATTTTCTAAATGCTTCAATGAATTTTCCATATGCATTACCTGATAAATCAAATGATATTTTAAAACCATTATATTCTTTTGGATTATGACTTGCTGTTATCATAATACCTGATTCAATTTTTTTTAATTTTTTAGCATAATAATACATTGGTGTAGTTACTAAACCTAAACTTATAACATCGCTTCCACTTTCAATTATTCCTCTAATTAAAGCATTATTTATAACAGGCGATGATACTCTATTATCATATCCTACTATAACAGTTCTATTATCGAACTCTTTTATATATGTACCAAAACTTCTACCTATAGTATATGCAACATCTATATTGATATCTTCACCATATATTCCCCTGATATCATACTCTCTAAATATTTCTTTTTTAATTTCAACTAAATTCATATTCCCTCCTATGCATGTGGATGACTATTTTGGTAGCTATCACATATTTCTAAATCACTTATATTTGTATATATTTGAGTAGTTGATATACTTGAATGTCCTAGTAGTTCTTGAATACTTCTTAAATCAGCTCCACCTTTTAAAAGATGGGTTGCAAATGAATGTCTTAAGGTATGTGGTGAAAAGTTAGTTGTTATGTTTTTTTCACTTGCAATTTTTTTAACAATTTTAAAAAATGCTTGTCTAGTCATAATATCGCCTCTACTACTTAAAAAAAGATAATCATTTGGTCTTTTTAAAAATTGTAAGCGATAGTGTTCTAAATATATTTTCAAACTAATAACAGCATAATCTCCTAAAGGGATAATTCTTTCTTTTGAACCTTTACCCATTACGATAATAACTTCATTTATTAAATTAACATCCTGCAATTTTAAATTTATAAGTTCGCTTATTCTTACTCCTGTTGCATACATAACCTCTAACATTGCCTTATTTCTATAGTCATATTTATCTAAAAGCTTAATATCTAGTAGTTTATCTACTTCTTCGATACTTAAAACATTAGGTAAGCTCTTTTTTAATTTTGGTAATTTAATACTAGATGTTGGATTTTTATCTATATAGCTGTTTATTATCATAAATTTATATAGTTCTTTTATTGATGTTATGTTATGGGCTATTGTCTTATCACTTTGAAATTTCTTTTTTAGTGATTCAATATATTTTAAAATATCATCTTTTGTAACTGATTTTAGTTCTTTATTTAAAAAATTGATAAATTTTTTTAAGTCATTATGGTATGCCTTTATAGTGTTTATACTGTAATTTTTATCTATTTTTAAATAATTTAAATATTCATCAATTATATTCATATCTACCTTCCTAGTATAGTATAACATTTTCGTAAAAAAAAATCTAGATTAATTTCTAGATTTATTTACTCAAATTTGTAACAGTTCCACATGAGTTAGAATCGCTTATAAAACATGATATACAAGTTGTTATATCTGATACTGTGTTATCGCCACTAGGTATCATTTTAACCACAAGTTGTACAATAGACATTACAAAGAATATTAGTAAAGATGCAATTATTCTCCTTATAAATTTAGTTTTCTTACCATCCATGGCTTTTTCATCACTAGATGTCATCGCTTGGAAGAAGTCAAATATTCCTAGAAAGATTAGTGCAACAGGTATTAAGTATTTTATTGCATTAAATAAGTTTCTAGTTATTCTAGGTATAGATACTGGTATATCCTTTAAACTACCACATGATGTCACTTTAACGTCAACACTACCTTCTATTGGATTGTTAATATCATCAGGATAAGTCATTACTCCACTTGCTGATTGACAATATTTAAACTTTAATTTATAAATATCTGCTTTTTTCCAACAATTTCCTAGTATGTTATTCCATTGATTTACCTTATGCGGATTTCCATTTAAAGCTGCTGTATATGCTGCATCGTCTTTATATATAGCTCCATTAAAAATGGTACCTTTACTTTCATCTGGATTACATACTATCAACGATAATATATTTGGTCTTTTTACTTTAGAATTTACATCAATATCAAATCCCTTATTAGAAAAAACATCATTGTTATTTGAAGAAAAGCTTATACTGCCTGTTCCACCAGTAGTTGATATGGTCTTTTTGCCATTATCAATTTTAATACGGTATTCGCGTTTTAAAACTGGATTTGCTGATATATTTTCAATCTCATATACACAAGTATAGCTAGTTTCTTTAGTACCAGTTGTATTTGAATTATTATTAGTTGTTGGTTTAGTAGTTGTTGTATTTGAGTTATTGTTTGTACTTGGTTTAGTAGTTGTTGTATTTGAACTACTGTTTGTACTTGGTTTAGTATCTGTCTTTGGATAAGTAAGTACTCCGCTTTCTGATTCACAATATATAAGTTTTAAATTATAAACAGAAGCATTTTTATAACAATCACCTAAAACAGCTGGCCAATTTTTATTTGCTTGCTCGTTTTTATTATATGTATCTGTTTTAAATAATGCCCCATTATATGTAGTAGTAGGTACTCCCTTTGGATTACAAACTCTTATTTTAAGTTCTGGATAAGATACCTTCCCTTTATTACCAATACTAAAATTTGCTATATTTAAAACTTTAGAGCTTTCACTAGAAAAATTTACTTTTCCATCACCACGTGTCTGTTCTATATACATTTTAGTGCCATCAATAGCAACTCTATATTCATGTGTTCCCAAAACAGAAACTGTTTTATTTTCTAACTCATAAAAACACCTATATTTGGTTTCTTTAGCATTTATATTAATTCCTATACTAAAAGTTAAAATAGATAATAGAAATATCATACATATTTTTTTAATTTTATTCATTAATACCTCATCCCTCTCATATTCAAAAAATATTGAATGATTAATAACTAATATGATTATATCATAATATATCATTTAAATCTATTAATAAATTAAAAAACTTCTTTTTTGAAGTTTTTATTAACATCATTTTATTAAAATCATATACTTATATGCTTAAAAAAATTTATTTTTATCATTTTTTACATATTGATTTGTGTTGCTATATACTTGTTATAAAACTTCTTTTCATAATTTAAGAAGTTTATTTTTTCTTCGTACTCATTTTTTAAAATCTGGAAGAATATTGAATATTATATAGATGTTATTATTTATCAAGTTGTGATTTGTTTAAGGCAACTTGTCTAATAATCTTCGTTAGTTTTAAAATCTCAGGTTTTACAATTTCACTATCTGCTTTAAGTATACTTTTTTGCATTTGACCTTCAATTTTCATTTGTTCAGTTAATCTTGATAGATATAATTCAAGTACATGTTTTTTTAAGGTAAATTTCGCTGTTTCTAGAACCTCAGGACTTTTTACATAGAAGTCTTCTTTTGCATGTTTATTATATGTTTTTTTAATTTTTGAATAGAAACTGACAAGTACTTCACGCATTCGCTTTGCAGATACAGCATGATTATTACTTTGAAGAACAATATCAATTGCAGATAATAGTTTATCATAATCTTCATACTTCTTTTTGCTATAATATTCAACAATTGCCTTTAAAGCTCTTTTACTTAAATCAGTTTGTGCTGTTTCATATGGATTTTTACCTTGTACTTTTATCATTCCATCTAAATCACTAGTTCTTTCAATTATTAAAATAGCAACATCTTGGTGTTCTTTATCAAGTGTAGGAACAATATCAGCAGGGATTATTTTACGTTTTATATCATCTGCAAAAAGTAAAAATTCATCATTTATTCCCACATATATTTGCCCTTCATGTTTATCAAATTGCAACCATTTTTTTATATATTCAATTTTTAATTTAGGGTCGCTTGTTCTATCAGCAATTAATCTAAACATCTTGACATTTTCATAATCAACACTATCAATATATTTATCTTTATAATGGGTTTCTCGCCATTTTATTAGCTTCATATAATACTGACAAGCTTCATTATCAGGCATAAATTTTGCGAGTTCTAATCTTTCTTGCATATTATAATAACAATATGGCTTTGGAATTTTAGACTTATTTTTATTATCATCAACACGCCAGTTATAATCCATATAATCGCCATCAAGTGTATCAATGGTTGCCTGTTTAAGGTTTTGTTGAATTAATGCATAAGGATTTATATAAGTCGATAATTTATTTTCTAAAACCAAAGGTAGCTGTAAATTTTTTAATTGTTCAATATTTAAATCATTTTCAGGATTTTTAATATAATGAAACAATTTAAATAGATCACTTCTTTTTTCTACTGGAATTCGCTTGATATTTTCTAATTTTGACCAATAAACTACAATATCCTTACAACACGTTAAAATAAGTTTAGATATAAATTCATCTGTACTTAAGTTATTTATTTCATCAATTATATTTTCGTCACTTATATAAGAGTAATCTCTTGCGTGACTAAGTGCAGTTTCAAAAATATATAGAGCACTAACATCCGTTATATCAAAAGTCCCATTGTGTCCAAATAATTTTTGGGCAATACTCATTAAACCTTCTGCAATTTCGTTACTTATTACCGCTCCTTGTTGGTCATCATTTATCATATTGAATGAACCTGTATCTCGCCATATTTCATTAAACATTTTTTGCATAAAGGAATTGTCAACATCATGTTCAGCCATGAACTTAAGTATGGGTACCGCTACATATTTTGAAACTACTTCATCCTCAACTAACCCCATTTCTTCTGCTTGATCATAAAAATAGTCTGGATTTTCAAAGCAGTAAACTCGACAATGGTTATTAGGTCGCCAATACCCTAAAAGTTTTTTAAAACGTTCTATTGTTTCAATACTCTCATCATAAACGAGTTTTCCATATTGTTCTAAATCTTTTCGTACTTGTAAACTATAATCTAAACTATCGCCAAACATACTTTGTGGTATACCAATAATTTCACCTAATTCATTAAATAAACTCGATAAATCATCTTTTTGATTTTCTTGTTTTATTTCTATTTCATTTTTATAATGCATAACAATTTCTTCTTTCTTTAACTTTTAAAATATTGAATTGGTCGTTCTTTAATTTGTTGTTCCTCTATTCCTTTTGTTTCTCCTTCACTTTTGTTTTTCTAAATCCTTTATATGTTTACATAACGCATCATATTCTTTTTCATATTCTATTAAACACTCAAAATCATCTATACTATTACTTTGCTTTTCTTTTAAGTCTTTTATTCTTTTATATAATGCATCAAGTTTAAGTTTATTTTCCCAACTGTCATTTGAAAAACAGTATGACTTTTTTTCATCTTCTAATTTCGTATAAAAGGGATTGTAACGTATTTCATCATCTTCTTCTAATTCCTTTTGAAGGAGAATAGCACGTTTTTCAATTTCTTTCATCATCTTTTTCCATTTTCTTTCAGGTGTTTCTATTAATGGAATATTAGCTTTCATATTAAAATTACCTCATTAATAACCACTTCATATTTTATTATGTTATTATCAATATTGTTTAATTTATTTAGATTTTTCTACTTTTTACATATGAAAATGGTTCCTCTTGCTTTTCTTCTAATTCTTTCGCTTCTTCTTTTCTTACTTGTTCCCAAAAATTTCTTTCTCTATTCAAAAAATCTATTTTGTCTCTTGTACTCATTTCTTCAAAGTTATTATTTTTAATATTAGATAAATGTTCATCTTTTTCTTCATCTGTTATTTTTTGATATTCTTCTATCGCTTTTCTTATCTCATCTACATTACTATTAATATCAAAATTTGGGTACTTTTCCATAAATGCTTTTTTGTTAAATTTATGAGTAAGTTTATTAATAAAATAATCATTTAAACTAAAAGGAGTATAAGGAATACATACCGTTGTAGCAACTGCCGCTATAAAAAGTGAAATGCCACCATCAATTGAAAAAACTAAATCAAATGGTAGCAGTAAACCTAATGGAATAAATGTAAATACTACTCTTAGTACAAATAAAAATCTTGATATTTTTTTATTAAAATATATACATGGATAATTTTTATCAAAAAAATACACAAACTCTTTATAAACTCCAATATTTTCTTTTGTTATTTCTATTTTATTTTCGCTATTCTTTAAATCTTCCATAACAAATCTCTCTTTCTTTTTGTTTATCATATATTATATTATAACTAAATGCATTGTCAAGCATTTTTAAAAAATTAACCTATACTTATTTAAATTATGCTAATCATAATAAAATAATTTATCATATTTATTGCTTTTTTAATACTAATTTTGATATACTTATATAGTAGAGGTGATAGAATGGATAATAACGATATAGCAGATATATTTGAAGATGATAATATCAAAAAATTATCAAGATCGGAAAGAAAATTAAATAAAATAAAAGAAAAACAAGATAAAATAGAAAAAGCTAAAAGAGAAAATAACAGATTATTAGATAATGAAGAAAAGAAAAATATGCCTAAAGATATAAAATATGATAAAATAGAACAAAAAAGATATAATTTTGAAGAAAATAACAAATTAGAGTATAAAAAATTATCTAAAGAGAACAAACCAAAAGAAAAAATAAATATTATAGACTTTTTATATGATACCCTATTTGCATTTATAACAATACTGCTTTTCTTAACAAGCATAGGTTATTTACTATATAAATATTATAAAGATAATACTCAAAATAACATAATAATTGGAGCCTTACTTGTAACTACTGGTCTATTTTATATGTTATCTATGTTTACTAAAGGTGAAAAACTAAAAAAAATATTTTCAATAATTACTTCCCTATCATTAATGGGATTTATGGCACTGGAATTATTTTTAATATAAAAGGGAAAACCATGACACCATAGTTTTCCATGTATTATTTCTAATACATTAAAATTATATGTATCAAAGGAGAATTTATGAGTAAAAAAAATAAAATAAAATTATTAATACCAAATATATTGACATTTACTAGATTAGCTTTAACACCTTTTATCGTCATATTAGGTCTACTAGGACATTTCAAAATCGTCCTTATCCTAGTCATAATAGGTTCTATAACTGATTTATTGGATGGATTACTTGCAAGATACTTTAATACAGTAAGTGAATTTGGTGCTAAAATAGATACTATAAGTGATAAAGTATTTGCAATTTCTTTATTACTAGCTGTTGTAAGAAATTATAAAGTGATTATACCAGTTATTATATTAGAAATTTTAATAGCTTCAATGAATGTATACTTTTATAAAAAATACGACAATATAAAATCATTATTTATTGGTAAAATTAAAACTGCTACCTTATTTATTTCTATTACTTTATTATACTTACTATTAATTAAAAATATAGATGTAATAAATAAATTAGCGATAGGTTTTATCTATATAACTATTAACTTACAGATACTATCCATAGCATTTTATTTAAAATATAATTTAAATTTTAAAAAAGAAGATAAAAAAGTTATCATTGATGAAATCAAAGAAGAAGATATGGAAAAAACTATATCATTAGATAGTATAGAGGATTTAAAAATAGATGATTATAACGATATTGTTTAATACAAGTGATCAATAATATACTACTTCGGTAGTTTTTTTATCTAAAAATATTGTATTTTTTTTGAATATACTGTCATAACTCCTATTCTTAGTAGTAATTATTTTACTTCTAAAATAGCAAAAGCATCTGATTTCACAACGCAGTGATTTCAGATGCTATACCCACAAGGGATTGCATTTGATCAACCCAATCAAATGTATCCTTTTTTTATGATATGCAAGTTTCCTTGACATATTCATAATAACATATAAATAGCTTTTTAACAAGGTTTATTCTTATTTTGTTAATGAAACAATATGAGGGTGTTAATATTCATAGAAATGAAAAGTAAAAAAAATGGAGTATTTTGATTACTACTCTAATTTAAATTCGTAACTTCTATTTTTGGATATTGCCTATAGAAAGATTATGATAGGATTTTGATCATTTAGAAA
>CAYTKH010000027.1:0-14025 GCA_964438315.1 uncultured Muribaculaceae bacterium
AGTACCAAAAAACATTAGCTAATAGTAAACAAATTATAACATATAATATAATCTCCAATTTTTTATTTTTCATATATACCTCCAGTACTTAATTTCAGAATATTTAAATCAATTTAATCCATACTACAACCTAACTTTCAAATTACTATTTCTACATAGCATTTACCTCATATATTATAGCATTTTTTGCTAAATTATTTAATTTGATTTATATCTATTTTAAAAATATTTCTATCAAAATCATATAAAAAATAACAACAGAATATGATAAAACACCACGGAACTTTAAAACCCTTATAAACAAGGTATGCCTAGCTATTTTTCCTGCACCACGTAGCATTTCGCACTTGCGAAATGTATGTACAATTTTAACTTTTCGTATATACAAATCAAGTCTTTATAGTTCAAAATTCCTAATTTTAAAAGAAATATTTGTATATACATTTGTATTAACTCCAAAATAATTTGTGTGTCATTTGCACAACAACATTCCATTTTCACATTTGGAAACCGATTTATCAGTGACTTTTAACATATTCGCTAAATCTACTTGTGTTAATTTTTTTTCTTTACGACATTTTGCAATTAATTTTCCTATTTTTTCTTGATTCATAATATTCTTCCTTATAAGGGTATTATATATTATCAATTAAATTTCTAACACCCATTGAAAGTAGAATCGTATAAACTGTCCCCTAACTAAATAGATCATCTCTAATCATAATATATCCCTCATGTGTGGTTGTAAATAATAATGGCAGTTCTTCATCATCAAAAAAGGCAATATCATTAATTCCAAATTCAGTTTCTTCTGCAATATCACCGTTATTTGAAATAGTGTATTTACAAAAAGTTTCAAATTTTTTTAGATATTTAAATATATCGCTTGAAGCCTTTACTTTATATACCCTGTTTTTCCCACTTGATTTTGTTCCCCACCACTTATTTTTTAAATCTAATGATATAATAAAATTTTCAAATCTCTTTATAAATTCCATATCATCTTCATCTACTAAAACATAATCAATATACTTACATTTATTTTCTAATCTATTAATTACTTGCAAATAATCATTATGGTTATTTAATTTTCCTGTATAATCCAATAATTTCATCTTATTGACACCTCACAAACTTACTATTTATCTGTTAGTTATGTTATATCAAAAAAGAACAAATCATAAATATAAATTACACATTAAATTGTAATTTAAAAGTTAATTTTTCATTATATTTTTAATTCATTTGTTCAATTAATTGAAAATTGACTATTTCTTTTTAATAGTTAATTTTATTATTTGAAAAATAGACCATCCTATCATAAAACCAAGAATATAACCAAAACTAAAAACGCTTACTAAATTTATTTTATAGAATACAAATTCTACAATATTAATTATAATAAAAATTACAATAAAATCCTTTATGAATTGTATAATATTATCTTTTGTCATAAATATAACCTCCACTCAAATTACTTTCTGATGTAATTTTATTATATCATATTTAAGTTGATGATTTAATATAGTTAATATTTCTTTCAAAAATAAGTGTTCTATAATTTACCATTATTAGTCCATATAGTTTTTTAATTATAAAATTCTATAAATCCTTTACCTTTATAAATCATAAATTTTCTTTATTTTATCTTTTTTATTGGATGTCTTATTACAGTCTTTAATCTACTTATATCGCATCTTCTTGGGTCACTCAAATAAATTTCATGATGATATCTAGTATCAGTAATATCTAACTCATATCCATTTTCCATCATATATTTATGCATTAAATTAACCGTTTTTGGTTCATCATCATAAGAACCTAAGTGCATACATTGAATACATATACCTTCATCATAAGTTAAGAATTCAACTTTTGAAAAATCTTCTTTTTTCTTTTTACCCACTTCTTCTATTGCCCACTTAAAATCTTCTTTCGTAACAAAATCTGGTAACCGAATTACAGAAATAAATTTAAAATTATCCTTATTTTTATAATCTATTCCTAATTTATTTCCATCTTGCCACCAAAATCCTTCAAATGGTGGTACAACATATTCAAAATAACCATCTATCTTATGTGTTCCTTTATAACTCATTTTTATGGTAAAAGCTATTGCATATAAAAGACCTATAGAATGTTTATAATCACCATTTTCATCATTTGGATTACCTTTTCCTCTTACTGCAATATAGTTCATTTTGGGAATTTCAACTATACTAGGTGTATTTTTCGGCATATAAAATTCCTTATACTCCTTCTTACAATCAAAAGCCATATTTACATCTCCAATCTTTCCAATAAATTTAACTATTATCTAATCTACATCTACACCTTTATTTAGCAGTTTATTGCCTATAAAATAAATTCCCAAATTATATATAGCATATACAAGTATACCAACAAACATCATAATTTTAAGTGCATTCGAACTAACTTCAACATTTTTGAATAAAGACATTATATCTGAATTAAGTAATCCAACAATAAATAATACTACCAAAGTTATAGAAGATAATATAGTATATATTATAAGGCCTATTACAATGGATCTAACCATTTTTAAATTATTTGACTTATGTCCTATTATAATTCCTAATATTCCACTCATCATCATAAATAAAAATTCAAAAAATATTGTTACAATCATTACAAGTACTAAACTAAATACTGAACTATCAAAATATATTGATGACTGTATCAAAGACTCTTTTAGTATAATCCAAGTATCTTTATTTAAAGTGGCAATAGCAAGACAGATAACTATAACAATAAATGAAGTTAATAATGTAATAATCATAGTTAAAATTTTAGATAGATAAATTTTGTTTTTACTTACAGGTAATGTATGTGTTAAATAGGATTCATCTTTGTAAATATTTTTCACAAATCTTGCCCAGTTTCTCATAAAACAATTAATTAGTATATTTACTATCATTGCAATGACAGCACCACAACATATTTTGTCAATAATTAAAACTATCAAACTAGTCTTTAAGTTTTCAACAACTCTTACTATTATAGAAAAGAATATCGCTAATATATAAAATACTAATAATGGTTTATAGCACCATGATAAATCATATTTTAATAATTTTTTTAGCATTTAAAGTACCTCCTAAATATTTCATCTATTGAAGCATTTTCTTTTTTTCTAAGTTCATCAGCTTGAGAAACTAATACAATTTCCCCTTTATCTATAAAAACAACATCATCTAATATTCTTTCAATATCGCTTATGATATGGGTAGATATGATTACACTTGCTTCTTCACTAAAATTTGAAATAATCGTATCTAATATATAATCCCTAGTTGCAGGATCTACTCCTCCTAATGGTTCATCTAAAATATATAATTCTGCTTCCCTACTCATAACTAATATTAGTTGCAATTTTTCTTGCATACCTTTTGACATTTTATTAACTTTTAAATTTAAATCCAAATCTAAATTCTTTAACAATTTAATCGCTTTTTCTTTATTAAAATTATCATAAAATTCATCAAAAAATGTTATTATCTGTGAAATTTTCATACCCTTATCTAAATATGTTCGCTCAGGCAAATAAGAAATAGCTAGCTTTGAATTTATATTTGGTTTTTCACCATTGATTAACACTTCACCACTTGTAGGAGTTAATAAATCGTTTATTAACTTTAAAAGTGTAGTTTTTCCCATTCCATTTTTACCAAGTAAGCCAATAATCTTACCATTAGGAATGGTTAAATTGATATTTTTTAAAATTTTTTTATTATCAAATTCTTTACATAAATTATTACACTTAACTAATTCCATTTTTTCCTCCTAATTCTTGCAAGTATTTTACTGCTGACTCATAACTTATTCCAATACTCTCCATACTATTAAGATAATTATTAACTTTTTCTTTTGCTAACTCTCTTTTCATTTTTTCAATTAATTTTTCATCTTCTGTAACATACTTCCCGTTTGTCCTTTTTGTATATATTAACTTTTCATCCTCTAGGGTAACTAATGCTTTTTGCATTGTATTTGGATTAACCTTTATCATAAATGCCAACTCTCTTACAGAAGGTAATTTCTCACCTTTTTTTAATTTACCAGAAACAATATCTATTCGTATCATTTCAACTAATTGAATATAAATAGGTCTTTCGTTATCGAAAACATACTTCATAATTATCCCCTCATTTAATTGTATTACTTACATAATACAACAATACTATTTTAAAATTGATTTGTCAATAAAAAAAGAGCAAAAGTTAAATACAATATGCTCTATAGATTATAAACCAACAATTATTTTTTATATTCATTTCCCATTTGAATCAGATCTTTATTATCATACGTACTATCAACTAAGTTGAGTTTAATTAACGGAAGTAAATTTTCATCTATTTCTAAATACGGAAAATTATAATGAACTTTATTTTCTCCTGTGTATGATAAGTCGTTTCCCAACCATAAATATTTTCCATTAGCACTGATTTCATAAATATCTTTAACCCCATATGAATTATTGTAATGATACTCAACATTAAATTTATCTAATATCCTATTTAAATTTCTTACATTATTTATAATATTATTTAAATTGGTAATATTAAATACTTCACTCAAATCATTCTCAAAATTAGATGTGATATAGCATTTAATATTATTTTCACCTTCTTTACAAGTATAGTATTTTCCATAATCAGAATCAGTTTTATATATGTCTAACAACTTTTTGTTATATTCGTTTTTCTTTTTTTCTATTTCTTCTTTATTTTCTAATTCATTTAATATACTATTTTCTTCTTCAGTGGTTAAAATGTTATATGTAACGCAATCTAATCCCTCAGTTACCTTTTGTAAATTAGTATCTGTAGTAGATAATTTAACTCCATTAGAAGTATCTATTCCTTTTGTTTTTGCAGTTTCATAAAGAGTATTAATTGTCTCTTTTAATTTCATGTTATTTAAAATTAAATTTCCAAATACATTTTCACAATCAGAATTTAAGCAAATTTTATTAGTTACTTTATCACCGGTTAATTCAATTAATATTTTTGGGTTAATTTCTATTATTACATATGATGTTTTATATGAAGATATTTCTTCAATATTTTTTCTTAATCTTTCTACTTGTTTTTTACTGATAATATTATTTATAAAATGAAATAATATTAATGATAGTATTAGTAAAAGAAAAGCAGTGAATATTATTAGTAATATTTTTTTCTTTTTTTTTGATTTTAAAACTTTAGTATTTTTTATCAATTATATCAACTCACTTTCAATAACTACTACGTAATAAGTTCTGTACTCCAATTATAACATTTTTCACGATTCCATTCAATATATTAAAGACTACTACAAGTTAATACTCTTTATAGATATAAACTAATCAAAAACAATTACTTAAAAATGACAGATTAATATAAAATAAATTTGACCTTTTAAATATATGAAAAATGTAGTAAGCATAAAATATGCATTGTAAATGATAACAAAAAACCTTGAAAACATTGTATTTCCAAGGTATAATGCAAAATTTTCTATCTTTTTGAGAACTGTGGTGCCCTGCGGGCTGCTTTTAGACCTGGTTTTTTACGTTCTTTAGCTCTTGAATCTCTTGTTATAAATCCAGCTCTTTTTAATATTTTTCTAAAGCTTGTTTCACTATTTGGGTCATTATCTTGGTCGTATTCTAATAATGCTCTGGCAATACCTAAGCGGATAGCTCCTGTTTGACCAGTAAATCCACCACCATTAACTTTAACATCAATATCAAAAGTTTCTTCTGTACTAGTAGCCACTAGAGGTTGTTTTAAATCCATAACATTAGTTTCGTATGGAAAAAATTCATTTACATCAATACCATTTACAGTTATTTTTCCTTTACCAGAAACCATTTTAACTTGTGCCACTGATGATTTTCTTCTTCCTGTTCCAATAAAAATTTTTTTATCTGCCATTTAAAAACCTCCTATTTTATCTTTAACTCAACAGGTTGTTGAGCTGTATGAGGATGTTCTGACCCTTCATACACAAATAACTTTCTATAAATATCACGACCTAATCTTCCTTTTGGAAGCATTCCAATAACGGCTCTTTCGATCATTTCTACTGGATATTTTTCGATCATTTCTTTAGCAGTTCTTTCTCTTAAACCACCAGTATATCCACTATGATTATAATAGATTTTGTCATTTAACTTATTACCTGTTAAATTGACCTTTGAAGCATTAACGATAATTATATAGTCACCACAATCAATATGAGGTGTATAAGTAGGTTTATGCTTACCTTGTAGAACCATAGCTGCTTTAGCTGCAACACGACCTAGGTTTTCACCTGAAGCATCGATTACATACCACTTACGTTCTACAGTTTCCTTTTTTTGCATATAAGTGTTTTTCATATTTTTCCCTTCCTTTTTTCATTTAACAACTGGTCCCAACAGTTGTTTTATGGGATTAATAAATGTACCAATTAAAATTATATTAAAAACTCCCTTAAAAGTCAATAATAAAATGCTTTTTACAGCAAATTTTAACTTACAATTGTGGGTTCTAGCCAAGAATATGCTTCAATATTTCTAAGTATACCAAACACAATAAAAATTATAACTAAAAAAATAAATACTTTATTAGATATAAACTTACTTATTTTATCCTCTAATCCCATAATCCATATATACATTTGGTATACAGTGTATGGTAAAATTAGTGGTAATAATATAAAACAAAGTGGATTAAATCTAAAAGCTTGGTAAAAATTAAGATCACATATTGCTAAAATCATTCTAGTTACTCCACAACCAGGACAATATAAACCTGTTATTTTATGAAATAAGCATGGAATATGTATTTGGAATTTTATTATAAATATAAAAATAACTAAAAAGAGCAAAACTGCCAAAGCTCTTTTATAACTATTGATTATCTGATATTTCATTTAAATCTGATTGAATTAAACAGTAATTTACGATGGCCATACCAAATAAACTTAAAACCAAATATAATATACTATTATCGTTTGCATTTAAATTTCTCTTAGTTTTAGCTTCATATATTTCTTTTCCCATTTTATAATTCCAATAGAATGAGTATATTCCACAAGTTATAATTGTAAATATTATAGCTTTAAAACCATCAAGTTCTCTATTATCATTAGCAAGAGCTGCATCATTTGTCATCTGATAAAACCAAATTAAGCCATAAATTCCACAAGTTACAAGTGAAAGTATAATACAAGTAACTATATTTCTTCTTTGAATCATATTATCTCTCCTTAACTACTCATTTGATGAATGAGCATATTTTTTCTTTTCTTCCATCATATAGGAAGTAATAGCAGTTTCTATCTCATTAAGTGCTGAAGGTTGAATATCAGAAAGTTTTACAACCTCTTTAACTGTATCAATATATATACGGCCAAATAATATTCCTTTTCTAACTTCAAGATCATTAAATAAATCTGGTGTTATAGCCGTTAAACGATACCCAAATAAAACCCTTTTTTGACCTATCATAATTCTTCTATTAGTAAGCACTACAACACAAGACGTTAATATATCATATACAACATCATTTTTTTGAGCACAAAATGCGTATATTACATCTTCACCAGGATTCAAATGCATTTCAACAATCTTAGAATGTTTCTTTAATCTCCAGGCAATAGTCAAAGGATATTTCGACTTGAATTTCTTAACCTCTTTATATACATTATCTAATGACATACAACTATTCCTCACTTTCAATTATATTATAACAAATCAAAAAAATATCTTCAATATGTAAATAAATATTTAGTAAAAGTCTATTTTTTCGTAGTCTCTATTCTTTTAATTAAATTTAGTGAATAAAATTAAATATAAGAGGTTTAACAATGATTAATAACTTCCCACCAAATATAAATCCAAATACATATAGTTTACTAGCAGTAGCTGTTGGTGTTTTTCTAGTCGGTGATTTAAATGCTAATGAACAAAATTCCTTAGGAAACTGGTTTATGTTACTAGGTCAATATCTAGCAACTAATGCCTCTCAACAACAATTAATTGAATCAAGAATCGAGAACAATAATATCAATATCAACAGTAGAAAGAGTAAAAGTGGAGGCAGTCCTTTTACAACTGATAGTAATACTAGTAATCAAACCCAAAGACAAGAAGTTGATTTTCTTTTAAATGCCATCGCTAATATATATGAGCAATTAAATAATATAAAAAATAGTCGATAGGTTTACTACTAGTAGATAAATCTTAATATCAAAATGAATTTAATTATTATAAATTTAATGCTATAATATAACTAGGAAGTGATGTATATGTTAAAAAAATCTTGTGCTATTGATAGATTATTAAGAGAAAATCCAAAATTAAGTGAACGACGTTTTGGTCTTCCTGATATAGGACTAAGACACGATGGAGAAAATTTTAATCCGACTGTGCAAAGTATTGCAGATGCCATCGATTTCTATGGATATAAAGTTCGTGATGATAAAATCAGTGTAATGAAGGATATAGACTTAGGAAGCGGAAATCCAACCAATTACCCACCATTTCCTTTATCTATAGAAGCTATAAAAGAGGGATTAGATTCACCTAATTTTTATAAATATCCATATACAGAAGGTGATGATAATATACGTAAAATATTGCTAGAATATATTGAAAAAGAAGGATTTATAAACGATATGCCCTATGCATATTCTGATATCGATGATAAAGGTCTATCTGTTCATAATCTAACATTCTTACCTTCTACATCTATCGCTTTTAACTTAATTGTAAGTATTATATCCAAACCCGGCGATGTTGTTTTAATACCCGGACCTAACTATGGACTATTTACTGTTAGAGCTGAAAGAGCTGGAGCCGAGATTGAAATTATTCCATTAGAAAAGGAGGATAACTATCTTATCAATCCTAAAAAATTAGCTGATAAAATAGATGATATTAACGAAAGTTTACAAAAAGTATACCATCGTAGAAAAGGTTATGTACCCCGTGTTGTTGCTTTTTTAAATATTAATCCAAATAATCCAACAGGGCAAGTAATGGGAGAAAAAGAAAGTGATTTATTAAAACAAATAGGAGAAGTTTGTCTATCAAGAGGTGTATTTGTTATTGATGATCTAGTATATCGCGATATTTGCTATGATCAAAACAATTTAGCTAAACCTATGTCAACACTTAAAGGAATGTTTAGAAATACTATATCTCTATTTGGATTATCAAAAAGCTACGGTATGGCTAGTTTAAGAGCTGGATTTGTAGTAGCCGATGAAATAATCATTAGAGAACTTGTTAATCGAATCTTTCAAGGAATGGATTCAGCACCAGATATCATAGGTAGAGCTCTAACAGGAGCATACAATACATCAGCTAAAAGAGATGAAGTTTACAATCAATATTTTTCCAACTTACGTGAAATATATAAATATAAATTCCATTTATTAAAAGCATTAGTAGATGGTATTGAATCTATCAAAAATAGCAAATTTTATGAAAAGATAAAAGATGAAATTACTGATTTTATCGGCAATATAGATGAAGTAAATAATATATTAAAGGGTCTTCCTTATGTTAGCTTTAAAGATAATTTAACTCCTCAAGCCGGCTTCTTTGCAATACTTGATTTTACCAAATTAAAAGGTATGAAATATAAAAATATAACTATTAATACTGAGCGTGACTTACTTGCCTTCTTCTATAAAACATATAGACTAAGATTTTTAGTAGGTCAATCGATAAGTTGGCCAATTGAGGATGAACTCATTGGTAGAATCACTTTCGCCTTAGATGATAACGATATTATTCAAGCTCTAATCTATATGAATAAAGCCATTAACATGTTGAAAGAAAAAGAAGATTACATAATAAGAAAAAATCTATTATCAGACCAAGAACAGATGGCAAGAATAAAAATAGATGGCTGGCGAACTGCATATGATAAAATTGTAGCTGCAAAATACTTAAAAAAACTAGATTATAAAAGTCAAACTGATAGATATATCGCTAGTTTTGAAGAATATAAAGACCTTGTTTTAGTAGCAGTGAAAGGTGATGAAGTGTTAGGATATTCTTGTTTTAATCTTGAAGATACGAGTGGCAAATACGATGCTGAATTAGTAAGTTTATACATTAAGAAAACTGAAGTTAATAAAGGAATAGGTTCATCATTGCTTATAGAAACAGCTAAGGAATTACTTTCAAAAGGTAAACATAATATGATTATTTGGTGTCTTGTAGATAATCTTAATGCTATAAAATTTTATGAAGGACTTGGTGGAGTTAACGTCGAAACTAAACGGGCAAAAATAGGCGATGAATACTATGATGAATACGGTTTCTACTTTGACTTAAATAAAGTAATCCATCAATAAAAAGGTAATGTCTTGTTACCTTTTTCTATACAAATTTTATATATAAAACTTAATTTTTATGTCTAAATGTTGAACCAATAAAAACAATAAAGATAAGTATTGTATCATATCTTCATGTAAATTTTGTATGACCTTTTTTCCATAGTAATAATATTAATATAATGTTTCTTTTTAAAATATATTTACTAAATTTCTGTTAAAATTTTGTCAGTCGATAAATCTTCTTTAATATTTGCTAGTCATAACTCTATGATAAGGATTAATCATTTTTACTTTATCCTGACCTAATTGCCAAAAATAATCATTAATATCCATTCTAGCAATTTCATTTTTTAATTTTTTTGCAACATAATCAATAACTACAATCATGTTGGCACGTATCTCCACCTCAACTTGTGAACCACTCTTTAACTCCAATTTATTGTCGACTAATTTAGATAGATAATCATCAAATTCTAATATTCCATAACATCTCATAACTTGTGGAATTTTATAATCGGCACAACCAACTAAATTATTGTAATTAACTTCTTTGTTTTGAACATATTTTTTAGCATGTAATATATCTGATGTTAATAGTTGTGCTCTTTTATAAAAGTAAACTGTTTGTCCATCATAGATAGATTCATCTTTAAAAAATGGAAGTTTCTCGTTTATAAATTCAAATAAAATTTCATCATCATAGATATTATCTATTGTCTTTAAAAAATTTTCGCCATCTTTTTTTAAAACATCATGTAATATTTTTAAGTTATTAAATCTTTCCATTAATAGTGGCATTTCCACATTACCCATTAATAGGTTATAAAAATGCTCATATGTCATATCATAATCTTCAAATTCTTTAATATGTTTATTAATTAAATATAAGATAGCATATGTTCCATCTAATTTACCATCTTCTGTATCTATTTCCCACTTTGGACTTCCCCATAAACAAAAGTCGCCTATAGAATGATAAATCAAAAGAAATTTTATTACTTCTCTAAATTTCATTTTTAAAATATTGTAGGGATTACAAGCCATCCAATAACTATCTGTACTTAAAGAAATCTGTTCAATCATTTTATTGATTTTTTCATAATTTATTTTTACATGTTTTGATAAAGAATTTACCATTTTACAAGATTCTACAATATTATTTAATTTCATTTTATACATCTGAGATCACCTTATCACTTTTTTAATTTTACTGCTATCATATTGATCATGTATCTTAACAACAAATTCAAAAAAATATGACAATGTATCTTTATTTTCACCAATCAAATGACATTTATAATCCAAATTGTTTTCATAAGTAATTACTAAAGCTTCTTGGTGATTAAGCTGATTATTATCATCATCTGGAACATAGAAACAATATCCTAACGATACTTTTTTATCTTTCTTCCTTGAAATTGTCTGTGCCATTTCTGATAGATAAGATAATTCATAATCCTCATAACCATTATTACTATTTAAAATAATAATATCATAATCATCACGAGCTAATTTATTAAATCTATTAAGGTACATTGTACTACTTCCAAACACATCAATAGAAATATTTGTAAAGTTTTGAGCTAACGCTTCATAATACTGCCACTTAGAGTTATGTGCCATAAAACAAATTTTTATTTCACTTTCTCTTCCCTCTTTTAAACTATTAAAAAGATAATCTTTTACTTTATCACAACTTACCATTATTTCTTCCATATAAAATTTATCCTCCCTATATTTTGGTTGATAAAAATAAATGTTTAATTAATTACAAATTATTTTTTATACTGCATATAATAATATTTTCTATTTGCTTATAACAGCTGTAACCTCTATTTCAATTTTTGAGCCTTTTCTAACAAAAGCTCCAACTTCTACCATTGTAGAAACTGGCATTGAATTTTTAAAATACTCTGCTCTAATAGGAGATACAATTTTAAAATCATCAATATCTTTTAAGTATATAACTGCTTTAACAACATCATCTAAAGTTGCACCTGCTTGTTTTAAAATGTTGTTAATTTCTTCAAATACTAATTTTGTTTGTTCTGCTATATCTTCTGTAATAACTTCGTCAACTTCTCCAGCTGGTGCTTGAACTCCCGAAACAAATATTAGATAAGAGTCTCCTAAATCAACTTTTTTAGCAGGTGTATAAAAACCTTTCATTATATATCCCTCTGGTTTTATATTTTCTATTTTCTTTTCCATTTTTACCTCCATTATTATGTAGTAAATCTCCATTGTTTAAATAGTGTACATTTACCATTATCATTTAGCGATATCTGAGATATTCCATCTATCTCTTGTTTAGTATTAGTTTTAGTCATTACCCTTGTCATTTGCCAATTTATAATGCAAGTTTTATCGTTACAAACAACGATTTCATATTTATATTCAATATCTTTTTGATTATCTGCAACATCATTCCATAAATTTGTTACTTCATCAAAGTTTTTACAGGGCTTATCTATTGGATTTTCATAGTATTTTACGTTCTTATCTAACGTTTTTAAAGTTCTTTCCCAATCCATTTGTTTCCATGAAAATTATACTACATATCGAACAATTAATTAATGTTTGCATTCATTTACTGATATTCATATAAATTTTATAATGTTATTTTAATTTTATCTGTTACTTTACTATAGCACTTTATTTGAACTTTTTGTTTATTATTCAATCCATACTCAGCATTATATTCATCAATAAATTCTGCCATAGTATCTACATATTTAATTCTTGGTTTTATCAATTCTTCAGCTGGTATATCCTTAAAAATATAAATTTGTGAATCTTGTTCTGGAGATATGGTATATAAGATACATCCCAATTTTAAATTAAAAATAGCATTATCTAAATCATCTGAATAATCAAATACACCATTACTTTTGTATCTAATATCTTCTAATAAATCATTGTATTTTCTGTTTGTCTTGCTAGATTTAATAAACTTTATTAAATGATCCATACAACAAGAATATTCTTGTTTTATACTTAACATAGCACAAAATAAACTCATAAAGTCATAACTAGTAAATTTGGGTTGATAAAATATATCAATATAGGTTATTTTTTCATTCATTTTCTTCTAATTTCTCTCTAAATGTTTTTGCAAACAGATTGCAAACATTTTGCCAATTTTAATAATTTTCTTGTTGTAATATATCAATTATTATAATTTAAAATACTTTTTAATTTTTCTTCCATAGATATCACTTTTAACTTTAACACATTAATTATATCATCTTAATGTGTTAAAGTTAACAATTTAATATAAATTTTGATTATAAGCCTCACTATCATATATTTTATTTATTCTCAACATCTTTTTTCTAAAAAGGAATCATTTTCCTTTATTAATATAACTTTTTAATGGGCACATTTGTCTTCCTAATGAAATTACTGATTCTTTTTCTAATTGGCTCCCTTCGCCATTTAAAAATAAAATATAATCTTCTACTTGATAATCTACTTTAAAAACAAAGTCTTTCATATCTTCATAATATATCCCATTTCTGAAAGATAAAGCAAAACCATCAAAATAAGCTTTTAAATTTTGATCTGTAGCTTCTACCCAACCAAAATTTATCAAATGTTGAGCCATTTTTTTATAGTTATCATTTTTTATCATAAAAAAACCTGGATTACAACTATTAAGATATGGAACACCAATTCGATTTA
>CAYTKH010000028.1:0-14019 GCA_964438315.1 uncultured Muribaculaceae bacterium
CCCCATTCGCCACCCCCGCATAACGGCCGACCTTGTAGGACTCGAACCTACGACCGACCGGTTATGAGCCGGCTGCTCTAACCAACTGAGCTAAAGGTCCATTACTTAATAATAATATCATATATTAATCAGTATTGCAATATATTAAATATAAATTTTTATATTTTTTATCTATATAATTATATTAATTACACATACGAATATTATTACTTTATACAATTTATATCAAACTTATATTTATAAGTTTAAAAACAATATGGTGACCTGTATGGGGTTTGAACCCATGAATATTGCCTTGAGAGGGCAACGTGTTAAACCGCTTCACCAACAGGCCATAAATCATAACACTACTTAATATTACCATAAAAAATAAATTTTGACAATAGAAAAAGTCACATAATTATAACGTGACCTATTTTAAATTTTTTAATACCATATCAAAACGTTTCAAAATTCTCTCTTTACCTAACAATTTTAATATCTCATATAAATCTGGTGACGTAGCACTAGTTGTAATAGCCACCCTAATAATATTACTTACATCTGATATATTACCTCTATAATTATCAGGATTTTCTTTGTATTCTTTTATATTTGTACAATATCCTAATTCTAAGGACATTTTTTGTATCTTATTGAACCATACTTCCTTAGAATCAGATTCATCATAACACTTACTATAAATATCTAATACTTCTGTTATATCATCTTTAGTTAATTTACTATCAAAATTATATATTACATCATTAAATAATTCATCATACATATAAAATATATGTTTCTTTATTGTTCCATATGCATCATAATCTTTTCTAGGCTTCTTTTGTTCCCTTTCAATATTAAAAATACTTATTGAATAATCTTTATATTTTTCTAATAAATCCGCAAATTCCAAATCAAATTCTTTAGCATACTTTAAAGTTTCATCGTATACTTCTATAGCCGATAGTCTACTAATATAATTTTTTGATATATTTAATAATTTATCCTGATCAAATAATGAACCACTACTACTTACTTTCTTAAAATCAAACTTAAAATCATCTATTGAAGCATTTTTATTACAGTCGTACCATGCTTCAAAATTTGAATTAGCTACTGTTAAAATATATAAAATAACAGCCTTTTTTGGTATACCTTGTTCATGATAATAGCTAACGGCTAATTCAGGATCTTTTCTTTTTGATAGTTTTCTTTTTGTACCATTATCTATTTTCATAAGTGGTGATAAATGAGCATACTTAGGTGGTTTTACATTAAAAGCTTGAAACAATTGGACATGAACTGGTAGTGATGAAACCCATTCATCACTTCTAATAATATGCGTCGTATGCATTAAATAATCATCTACAAAATGAGCAAAATGATAGGTCGGTAAACCATCTTTCTTAATTATAACAATATCCAAATCATTTTCAGGAAATGTTAAACTACCCCTTATAACATCATTTACCGTTACTTTCTTATTATAATCCCCCATTGATTTAAATCTAATTATATATTTTTCACCATTTTTTATTTTTTTAATAGCATCTTCACTACTTAAGTTTCTATATTTAGCATATTTACCATAATAACCTATTCTTTGTTTATTTTTCTTTTCTAACGCTCTTATTTCTTCTAACTCTTCCTCTGTACAAAAACACGGATATGCTAATCCTCTTTTAATTAATTCTTTTGCAAAAGTCTCATATATTTTCTTTCTTTTACTTTGTATATAAGGTCCATATTTACCAAATTCTTCATTTTCATTTACTGGACCTTCATCAAAAGTTATTTGATAATTTTTTAAATCGCTAATGATACTATTAATACCATTTTCTACCGTTCTTTTTTGGTCTGTATCTTCTATTCTTAGGTATACTACCCCATTTGTGTCACTCGCTACCTTTTTAGCTATAAAGCCTGCAAAAAGATGTCCTATATGAACAAAGCCTGTTGGACTTGGTGCAAATCTAGTTACAATGGCCCCTTCTTCTAAATCTCTACTAGGGTACATCTTTAGGTAGTCATCTACCGTTTTATCTATATTAGGAAATATTAAATCTGCTAACTCATTCATATATTTTCCGCCTCTCATAATTGGTTGCCCCAGTTCGATTCGAACGAACGAAATGTCAGATTCAGAGTCTGATGCCTTACCACTTGGCTATGGGGCAAAGTTCTTATTAATTATATCACTAAAATATTAAACTTGTCATCTTTTATGTTAATTTTTTTGTAAATTTATGAAATTTGTAAGTTAAATTTGAAATTTTATTTTATTTAACATCAATTACAATAACCGATATAATAGTAAAAAGAAAAAATTTACTACAAAGTAAACTTTTGGTTATAATTTATTTGTTTTTTTCAATAACGATATATTATTATACTTCTTGCTACGTTTACAATATTTATTCTAATATATTGTTATTTAATTATTAAATCATAAAAAAAATTGAAACTTTGTTATTTTTTAACAAAGTTTTCTTATTATCTATTTTAATAATATTAAATAAGCCAAAACAAATACTATTTATCTATGTTTTAATATTTTTTCTAATGTTTCTTCTGCTTTCTTAACAAAATAGTTATCAGTTTCAATCGGTAAATTAAATTCATCTAATTTACTTTTCAATTTATCTATAGAATCATACAATAAATCAGTTTCTACTTCAATTAAGGTATCACCATTTAAAATAAATTTAATAGTTAACGAAAAGTCATCTTTAGAATATTCAACGTCTTTCTCTTTAATATTCATAATTTGATAATACCCAATAGCTTCAAACAACTTTTTTGCTTCTTCTATTGATAAAATATTACAATTTACTGTTTCCTGTTTTATTATTTCATCTGACTCATTTATAATTTTTCTCTTAAAAGTAATTAGTTGTGTTACTCCTAATTGATCCTCTATATAACGAACGATAATAGCATTTTTAACTATTTCTCTAATACTAGTATTAGATATATCTATATTATTTGGAATTAAATAATAGTCATCAAGTTTAAAATTTCTACCTTCTTTAAATCCACTTCGTTTCATACATTCTAATAAATAATCATCTGTACAAGTAGTCCTAACTGTAATTTCATTTTCCTTCTTAATACTCATCTTAAACTCCTTATATTTAAACTTCATAAAATTCCAATATTGATTATACATTCTTATTATAATTTAATCAATTAGTATTTCTTAACCATTTTTACTAAACTGTGAATTATATAAATCAGCATAGAAACCGTTTTGTTTCATCAAATCTTCATGATTGCCATGTTCGATTATGTTACCTTCGTTCATAACTAGTATATGGTCGGCATTTTTTATAGTAGAAAGACGGTGAGCTATAATAAATGATGTTTTTTTATACATTAATTTATCCATAGCTTTTTGTACTAATTCTTCAGTTCTCGTATCGACATTACTTGTAGCTTCATCTAAAATTAAAAATGGAGCATTTTTAGTCATACCACGAGCTATTGTAAGTAACTGCTTTTCACCCTGTGATATAGAATCACTATCATCAATTTTAGCATCTATTCCACCTGGTAAAGTCTTAATGAAGTGGTCGATACCTACTATTTTTAAAATCTCCCATACCTCCTCATCAGTTATATCCTTACGGTTAAATTTTATATTATCTTTCACTGTTCCATCAAAAACCCACGTATCTTGTAAAACCATTGTAAATAAATCATGAATATTCTCTCTTGATAGCTCTTTTATTGATATTCCATCTATTAAGATATCACCACCGTTTATTTCGTAGAATTTCATGAGTAGATTAACTAAAGTAGTTTTACCTGCTCCTGTTGGTCCTACAATAGCGATTTTTTCCCCTTGTTTTACTTTCGCACTAAAATCTTTTATTATCATTTTATCTTTATCATATCCAAATTTTACATTTTTAAATTCGATATTTCCTTTTATACCTTCATCTAATCTCTTAGTTATCTCATCTTGATTAGACATCTCTTCTTCATCTAATATTTCAAATACCCTCTCACTAGATGCTGCAGCTGCTTGAAATCCTGTCATTGCCTGTGCTATTTGCGATAGTGGACTTGTAAACAGTCTTACATATATCATAAAGGCTACGATGACACCAAATGATATACTATTATTTATTACAAGAATAGCTCCTACAATACAAACTGCTACATAACCAAAATTACCAATAAATCCCATCATAGAAGGCATTAATCCTGATAAAAATTGACTTTTGGTATTACATTTATATAGATTTTTATTTAAAAGAGAAAACTCTTCTTTGGCGTCATCTAAGCCATTATAAACTTTTACAATATTATGTCCTGAATATACTTCTTCTATATGGCCATTTAATTTACCTAATTCAACTTGTTTTTGGCTAAAATATTTCTGTGAATTTTTAAGGATTATAAACATAAATCCAAATCCTATAAACGATGATATTATTGCAGTTAAAGACATAATCCAGTTTGTATAAAACATCATAACTATACAACCTATAAATAAAGTTAGTGCCGATACAAATGTAGCTAAACTATTATTTAAATGCATTGAGACAGTATCTATATCGTTTGTTATCCTAGATAGAATGTCGCCCATTTCATGATTATCAAAATATTTAAGTGGTAACTTATTTATTTTTTTAGATATTTTATTCCTTAAATTTTGTGCAAATCTATTTGAAACTGTACTTAATATAAAATGTTCGATATCCAAATAGAGCACCTATTATGTAAAGGATTAGTAAAAAAAGTGATATTTCTTTAATTTTTGTCATATCCATCTTCGGTTCTACTAACTTATATACTGAATCTGGCAATTCCTCTAATTTGCTTAATAGATTTTTAGTATCATTTCTATCGATATTTTTTAAGATATTGAAAGTCTTTAAAAGATCTTCTTTTTTTACTAATGTATTATCTATTTTTATATCATCTAATAAATTTAACATTATTGAATCTGGAATACTCATCATATATTCCATTTGTTTTTCTTTATCAAGTGATTTTAATGATTCTATTTTTTCTTTAAAGTTTTGTTTATCTAAATCTGATATCTTATCACTTTTAAATATGGAATCAATTTTTGATGCTAATAATTCTTCACTGCTTAAATTATTCATAACTATATTAGATATCTCAGTTAAATTATCCATATTTGGAGTAATTCCCTTAGTTATAATATTCGTTATATCTTTTAATTTGTTTGGTGAAACAAGTGATAAAATGGAACTCGTACCGGCTAATATAACAGCGATTATTACCAATATTCGCCATTTTTTCATACTACTAAATAACCTTTTTAATGATTTGAAAAAGTCATTAGCTTTTTCATTTGGCATTCCATGTCTATGCATTTTCTAGTTCCTCCTTCGATAGTTGTGATAATGCTATTTCCCTATAAACTTCACAGCTTTTTAATAATTCTTTATGTGTTCCTATTCCAATGCACTCTCCTTTATCTAAAACGATTATTTTAGAGGCATTTATAATTGTTCCTATTCTTTGAGCAACGATTAATATAGTAGCATCTTTAGTATGCACTTCTAAATTTTCTCTTAACGTCGCATCAGTTTTAAAATCAAGTGCTGAAAAAGAATCATCAAAAATATAAATTTCTGGATTTCTAGCTATGGCTCTTGCAATTGATAATCTCTGTTTTTGACCCCCTGATACATTAGTTCCTCCTCTTGCTATATGCGAGTCATATCCATCATCCATTTTTAAAACAAATTCTTTAGCTTCTGCGATTAAAATAGCCTCTTTAGCTGATACATCACTAACTTTCTTAGAATCTTTACTTCCATACTTTACGTTGTTCATAATACTTGTATCAAACATAAAAGCTTTTTGTGATACATAACCTAATTTATCATGTAAAGCATCTAATTTATAATCTTTAACATTAACATCATCTACTAGAACTTCTCCATCTGTTGTATCATAAAATCTTGGTACAAGATTAATGAGTGTCGATTTTCCACTTCCAGTTGAGCCGATAAAAGCAACAGTCTCACCCTTTTCTGCCTTAAATGATACATTTTTAAATTCAACTATACCTTTTTTTTCTGTTTTACCTAAGAAATTACCATCTTTGATTGATATATCTTCATCTAAAACTTCATTTATACGCTTGGCTGATATACTTGCCCTAGGTATAATCATAAAAATCATCGCCAACATTAAAAATGACATTATTACTTGCATACCATAGCTTGTAAATACAACTACATCACTAAACATATTAATTTTATCGTACATTAGTGATTTTTCTATCAAACCAGCACCTATAAAGTATATACCTAGTGATAAAAAACTCATAATAAAACTCATAATTGGCATCATAAAAGCAAATGTCCTCTGATTGAATAATTGTGTATTTGTAAGTTCCTTATTAACATTGTCAAATCTTGTTTCTTGGTATTCTTCAGCATTAAATGCTCTTATTACCCTAATGCCTGTTAGATTTTCTCTAGCAACACCGTTTACTTTATCGATAAGTTTTTGAACTTTTGAAAATCTTGGAATAACTATAATCATAATAGTCGTTATTGTAATTAATAAAATTAGGACACATAAACCTGTTATAGCACTTAATTCAATACTTTTATTAAGTATTTTAGAAACTGCCCATACTGACATAATTGGGGCTTTAATAAGCATTTGAAGTCCCATAGAAATAAGCATTTCCATTTGTGTTACATCATTTGTTGTTCTTGTAATTAAACTACTAGTTTGAAATTTCTTAATTTCTGCTTGTGAAAAATTTCCTACTTTAGAAAATATTTTTCTTCTTAATGTCATCGAAAATCTTGATGACATTAAAGCTGATAAATAGCTCACTAAAATAGCTGATAAAAGACTACCAAAAGCACATAAAAGCATATATCCACCTTGTTTTAGAATATCTTTTAATACACTACCTTCCGTTTCTATAAGTCTTGTTATTTCACTCATATAATCTGGTAATTTTAAATCCAACCATACTTGAAATACAATCATAACAATACATATTAACATAAAGAAATAATCCTTTTTTGTTAAATTTTTAAATAATCTCAACATATTATCACATCCTTTTTAATTTTGAAATATTTGTTTTAAGAAAAATTAAATTTTAATTTTAAAAATACTCTATTACTACTTTTATAATGCCATATAAATTTTTTATCACTTCTTAATTAGTGTTAATTAACACTATATATTCATTTTCATATGGTACCTTATAATTCTATATCTATATTTATTTGATGTCAAGTGCCTAAATTATTTTATTCTAACATTTATGACTGTTTACTTTTTATTTATTAATAATACTTTTAAAATATCCGATATTATATTTAAACTGAACTTAAAATAACAAGACTATTAAATTTTGTTCGGGAAGCAAAGTCAATTTTAATGCCCTTAACAAACATTAATTCCTTTAATGATAAAATAGTACTTTCTGCTATTAAGTTTTAATAAAGTCCTACCTTTTTGAAATTATAAAAAATATTTAAAGTTTATTCATGTTTAGTGTTTTTTGTAATATTTTAAATAGTATACTACATTATTACTATAAAATTTCTATATACTTGCATACACAAAAATTTTTTCTACTAATTTAATCATCTTTTATTAATAGAATTATTTTCTACTATGATAATGGTTAATTAATAATTTTGTTATTTTTGGTATACGTGAAAAAAACTTTTTTAAAGTTTTTCAATTATATTTATTATTTTTTGACAATTTTTTTAATTTCATCTATACTACTTACCTCTTTTTTTGTTTGAAAATTATCTATGCCATACTCTAAATCATTATCAATAAGAACCATTAATTCTTTAAATAATAACAATGTATGACTGTTATAACTACCCATCATATTTCTTGCCTGATCAATTGTTTCTAATATAATAATTTCTGATTTATTTGATGGATTAATCATTATATGATTATTTTTTAATTTTCTTTCTAAACACTCCTTTAAGTCGATAATATCTTCCAAATCCCCATTTGATACTACTTCTAAATTTCTATATATATAGTTAAATTTATCTAAATTTCTATATTTAGAAAGTGATTTTATAAACATATCAAAATTAAATATTAATATACCTTCATTTCTTTTAAAAATAATGAATAAATCAAATATATCTTCATTTGTTAAAACACATTTTAACTTATTATTTTCTTTGTAATCTAATATATTTACTGTTTTTTCCATGTTTTACCTCTTTTATTAATTTTATCACAATATTTGTTAAATTCAAATATAATAAAATAAAAAAGGATTCACTATCCCTTTTCTATTAATATATATGGATCAGAAGATGTACCTGTACCAGTTATTTCAGAATGTATTACTAAATTAAATACAGGTAAAACTTTGTATAACGATGTATTAGCATTTGTTGTATTTGATATTTTGCCAATACTATTTACATACCATACTTTGTCATTATAATCATTTATTAACCAATAATTGCTACCAAAGTTAAGGTAATTACTAGAACCACATTCATCACTTAAGTAATTGCTATTACATTTTTTAGAAAGTGAGGCCCTACTATATTCATGTAAATTCAAAAGTCCTATATTTGTATTATACGTACTAGATTTTTCTACTGATTTTAATGTTTGTATATCCATTTGTGTCCCAGATACTGAGCCTACATACCAAGTACTATTAACTTCAATATATTTTTTTACTTTATCTGAAAGTGTATTATAAAAAGTTGAATTTAAGTACGAATTTATAGAGGTAATTCTAAAGCTTAAGCTATCAAAATTAGTATTTTCTTCCCAATTTTTTAATTCACCAGATACTTTAATGACCTTAATATTTTTAGTATCTTTATTGAGACTTATAATACGATATAAATCTTGACCTATTTTTAAATAATTATTTGGATTTTTTCCCCTATAAACATACTCATTATCTATTTCATATAGCCCATCACCCGAAATCTTTGTATCAACACTATCTATGATTTTCTCATAAGCTGATACAATGGTTGGATAAATAACCTTTAATTCATCACATGTTTTTTCACTATATTTATATGTATAACTGTCTAAATTATGATTATATGCCACCACCACACAACCATTCATAACTTCGTCCGTTACAGGATTTTTTATCGTTACCCTATCAAGGACTTCACCATCTTTTAGTGTATCAAGCGATAACAAAGTTACATTTAAATGATATGGATCTCTTACTTCTTCGTGTTTTAGAACGTAATTATAAGCTGCTTTTTCTATTAATGCTATCTGGTTATTCAAAAGCTTTTCACTATTTTGCTTAATACTTTCACTTACCTTAGGTACTATTATAAATGTGATAAGACTTATTACAACAAATACACCTAACAATTCAATTAAAGTAAAACCTTTTTTTAATTCATCCATATTATCAACTCTCCTTTAAAGTAATTTTTAATGTATCATTAGTGTTAATAACCGCACCTTCTACTATCGATTGATAAGAAACTATACCATTACCTTCTATTTCTACCTTCATATTAAGTAAATTCATAAGGCTCAATACTTGCAAACGACTATATCCTATAAGAGATGGCATTTTATATTCTTTACCATTTGTTAGTAAAAAAACCTTATCAGTCGATAGTACTTTTGTATCTTTAGCAGGGTATTGATTCACTATTTTAGAACCATCACCTATAATAACAGTTTTAATATTCTGCTTTGATAACTCTGTTTTGACCTTCTGTAAGTCATTACTTATATAAGATTTTAAAACTATACTACCTACCTTATTATCATCTTCTTGATTTACATACATATTTTTATATTTTGCTATACTCATTATAACATCTTTTGTAGCTTTTGACAAATATGTACTTGCTCCTGTTTTAGGTTTTTTCATTGCTGTATAAATTATAATTTCTGGACTTTCTTTTGGATACATTCCTAAAAATGAGTATATATAGTCATTATAGCCATTTAGATAACCCCCACCTTTATTATTATATATTTGGGCTGTACCAGATTTTCCTATTAAATCAATTCCATCAATATTGTATGCTTTAGCTGCTGTACCCTGATCTTTTCCATGTACTGCATTGTACATTAACTCTTTAATTTTATCTACAGTTTCTTTTTTTACTATCTGTTCACTCTTTTTTTCTTTAGCTTCATAATAAGTAGTAGAATCATTAGGATTAACTATTTTTTGTACAACATAAGGGCTTACCATTTTACCATCGTTTGCAATTATTGAAGCTGCCTGCAACAACTGAATAGCGGTTACAGTAATTCCTTGTCCAAATCCAGCATTTGCAACTTCTACTGAATAGGTAAATGATGTTTTACCTGACTGTTCTCTAGCTATTTCTAAACCCGTTTTTTTACCAAAACCATATTTATTTAAACAATCCCTTAATTGCTTAGCTGACAAGTAATCTTTTAGCAAATAAGATATTCCTACATTTGATGAGTATTCATATCCTTTATCAAATGTTATCTCTCCCCAACCGGATTTATTCCAGTCTTTAATAATATCATCACCTACTTTAATACTTCCTGATTTGAATTTTTTACTCCCATCATAAACACCATTATCCATTGCACACATGTATGTAAATGTTTTCATTGTTGAACCTGGTTCATATGTATATGTTGCAAGTGGACTTTCATAAATTTTAATGTCCCTTAAATTAGGATCGAAATTAGGTGAAGAACTACTAGCTAGTATAGCTCCTGACTTAGCATCCATAACATTTATCTGCATCCATTCTGGATCAGCTTTTTTGCTATAGTCTTCTATAGCAGCTTCTACAAATCTTTGAATATTAGAATCAATCGTTAGATATATATTATATCCATCTTGTTCCTTTTCAAGTATTTCTTTTGTTCCATTTATTTTATAACCATATCTATCCTGTTGATATTCTAAGTATCCATCTTTTCCTCTAAGTAGATCGTTATATCCTTCTTCTATACCTAGTTCCCCTGTTATTTCGATTTTTTTTTCTAAAGCTTCTATATCTTCATTGTATATTGATACTTCTTTTTCTTTTGCATAACCGATAATGTATGAAGCAAAACGACCGTTTGGATAAAATCTTTTCTCACTTTCAATAAAATCGATACCTTTAATATTCAATGCTTCTATTTCTTCTTTTTTTAATTCAGTAATTCCCTTACCTGTTTTTCCTAGTTCTATTTGATATCTTTTTTTTGTTTTACCGTTTTCGAGTAATTTCTTATAATCTTCTTTTTTACCACCTAATACTTTAGATAGTTCTTCACTTGTACTTTCTATATTTTCAACACAATTATTAGTTTTTTTACAATCTACATATGCTATTACGGTATAAGAGCTTACATTACGTGCCAGTTCATTACCACTTACATCATATATTGTTCCTCTACTTGCTGTTAATGTCTTTTTAACAGTATTTCTTGTTAGAGCAAAATCATTCATATCTAATCCTAGTATTTTTTTTGATAGTGATAGGTAAGCAAACCATATATATAAAACCAAAACAAAAAGAGCATAGATTGAAAAAACAATTATTGGTACGTTCCATGTTTTTTTTGTTATGCTCTTTTTCACTTTATCACCTTCAATTATCTTTAATCACTATTATATTTTCGTTATTGTATGCTAAACCCATATCTTTTACTACTTGTTTTACATTTTCAAATGATGTAAGTTCACTAACTTTCATAGTTAAACTCTCGTTCTTTTTTTCTTGTTCGGTTATATCGGCTTTGATTATTTCGATATTCATGTTAAGTCCTGATATACCAGCTGAACAGAAAACTTTTAAACCTACTACACATGCAAAACATAGTACAGCTGTTACGTATAATAATTTTTCACCTTTTGTTAATTTTGATTTTCTTACTCTTTTTTTCATTATATCACATTCTTTCTATAATTCTAAGTCTTGCACTTCTACTTCTTTTATTTTTTTGTATTTCTTCTAAACTAGGTTTTATGTTAGCGATGACTTTATAGTCTTTTTTATAAGCATCTGGTATAATTGGAAGTCCTAATACAATTTTATCTAATTCGCTTACTTCTTTATATATTTCTTTACATATTCTATCTTCTAGTGAATGAAATGTTATAACGCAGATTCTACCTTTATTATTTAATAATTCTAAAGCATCTTTTAAAGCATGTTTAAATACTTCTAATTCGTTATTTACTTCTATTCTAATTGCTTGAAATACTTTTCTAGCTGGATGATGGTCTTTTTTGTATTTGAATGGTACACTTTCTTTTATGATTTCAACTAGTTCTAATGTTGTTTCTATCTTTTTTTCTTCTCTTTTTTTTACGATGTTATTAGCTATAGCTTTTGCATATTTTTCTTCGCCATATTCATAAAAGATTTTGATCAACTTTTCTTTAGGGTATTCGTTTATAACATTATAGGCACTTATTTTTTGAGTTTTATCCATTCTCATATCTAATACGGCATCTTTATGAAATGAAAAACCCCTCTCATCTATATCTAACTGTGGACTCGATACTCCTAAATCAAATAAAATAGCATCTACTTTAACAACATTTCTTTTTAGTAGTTCATCTTTTAGATTGACAAAGTTAGTTTTAATTATTTCATAATTTTTACCTATTTTATCAAGTCTTTTTTGACTATATTTAATAGCATCATCGTCTTGGTCGATACCGTACAAAAAGCCATCTTTGATAATTTTAAGTATCTCGCTTGAATGTCCACCATAACCTAAGGTACAATCTAAAACGATGCTGTTACTTTTTAGATTTAAACCTTTCACTGCTTCTTTTAATAAAACACTCTCATGCATATTACATACCAAATAAGGAATCAGCTATATCAGTCAAATTTGACTCGTTATCTATAATAAACTTATCCCAATTTTCCTTACTCCATATTTCTAGACGTTCATTTACACCAACAATAACACAATCTTTTAATAGATTAGCATATTTGATTAATGATGGATTAATATTAAGTCGACCTTGTCTATCAAAGTCGTTTATAGTGGCACCTGATAAAAATATTCTCATGAAGTTACGTGTATCTTTTGTATTAGGCAATTCTTTATATTTGTTCATAACAATATTCCACTCTTCCTTTGGATAGATGAATAAGCAGCTATCTAAACCCTTAGTTACAATAAATTCACTACCTAATTTTTCCCTTAGTTTACTAGGTATAATAATACGTCCCTTTTCATCAATTGAATGATGATATTCTCCCATAAACATATTATTCACCCCACTTTACTCCACTTATCACCACTATGTACCATTATTATATTATTTTTATTTAATCTTGTAAATAGTTTCATAAAAATTTTTTAATTTTTTTTGTAAAATATTTCTAGAAATTTAAAAAAGAACATCTCAATGATATTCTTTATTATCTACAGTTTGAAGTTGATGATGTTGTCTTTGTTTCAGTTCTTACGATACGAGTTGTTTCACCCGTTGAAAATGAGTAGACGTGTGGATAAGGATCATATAAAGTATTAGGCCCACCTTCTCTGTAATCATATCTCAAATATACATCTGTTACAACTCCCTGGATAGTCTTAAACTCAACATTTTCTGGCAAGGAATAATATGTTTCACCTCCACCAATACCCATGTAACCACTCACCAAAATAACTTTATCACCTGCAAATGAATTGCTACCTATTATCCCATTATTAGCATCATAAATCGACGTAACTGTACCTGTGATATAGCTAGAATAATGATTTACTTCATATATGCGTGTTGAATTGGACGAAGTTGAAAGATTTTTACCACAAAACAATGAATCATTACGACCACCTTGACTCTCTCCCCTATATAATAGACATGTATCTCCTACTATTAAATTGAGTCTTACGCTATTCCACGTACCATAAACCCAAATTTCACGTTCACTATAATTAGTTGTAGTAACAGTTTCATATAGAGTATCAATTTTATTATGTACTATTTCAGTTGAATAATAAGTAGTTTCCCATGTACATGTCTTAACCGCATTTGTTACACTACTATCTACATAATTTCCTACATTATCATATACTCTTACTTTAAAG
>CAYTKH010000029.1:0-14011 GCA_964438315.1 uncultured Muribaculaceae bacterium
AAAGACTATTACGTTATGCATAGAAATACAGGTATAACAGAACCAATTATTATAGAATATGGATTTCTAGATAGTAAAGGTGATGATGTAAATCAATTAAAAAATGATTGGAAAAAATATACAGAAGGAGTAGTTAAAGCAGTAGCAACATATATAGGTGAAAATTATGAAGAAGAATTGCCGGGATATTATACAGTAAAAAGTGGTGATACATTATATAGTATAGCAAGGGCAAACAATATTACTGTAGATGAATTGAAAAAATTAAATAATTTAACTAGTGATATATTAAGTATAGGTCAAAAATTAAAAATTTCAAAAACATCAAATGAAGTACCAGAGGGATTATATATTGTAAAAAACGGTGATACATTATATAGTATAGCTAGTAAATTTAATATGACAGTAGATGAACTAAAACAACTAAATAACTTATCAACTAATATATTAAGTATAGGTCAAGAGCTTAAAGTAAAAGAAACACCAGTAGATATAACACCAACTGGGTTATATATAGTGAAAAATGGTGATACTTTATATAGCATAGCTAGTAAATTTAATACTACAGTAGATGAATTAAAAAAATTAAATAACCTATCAACTAATATGTTGAGTATAGGTATGCAGTTAAAAATTCCTAATGAAACAAATGAGGATAAACCCGATAATGAAAACTATACAATATATATAGTAAAAAAAGGCGATAGTCTATATAATATAGCAAAAAATCATAATACTACAGTAACGGAAATAATGAATATAAATAACTTATCAACTAATCTATTAAATGTAGGTCAGTCACTCAAGATACCAACAACTATTAGTGGTGATACATATACTGCTAAAAAAGGCGATTCATTATGGAGTATAGCAAAACAATTTAACATAACAGTAGATAAACTAAAACAATTAAATAATTTGACAACTAACTTATTAAGTATAGGTCAAGTTTTAAGGATAAAATAAGTTAAAAACAAATTTAGAAAAATATCTTATATTAATGAGATGTTTTTTTGTTAGTTGAATTTGTGGTTATTTTATATATTAAAATATACCTTAATACCTAGTTAATTATATTACCATTTTTGTACAAATTTATATTGACATTAACAACTATATAGTGTTTTTCATCATAAAACATCTATTAATATAAATAAAAAAGGTAGTTTTTACCCTTATAACTGTTAATTTAATAAATAGTTTTTCTTTGAATTTTCAGGTTAATTTATTTTGTTTTTATAATAAGTTTATGCTTTTATATCCTGTTGGTGTAACACTATTTGTTCAATATGTGCCTCTAGTATCTTTGAAGTGTATATGGATTATTCATTTGATTAATTAGTTATTGTTTAAATTTATATTATTGTTAGTATCATTATTAAATTTATTTCTTGGGTTCATACGTAAACCGACTTTCTATTATAGAAATGTAATAAACACAAATATTACAATAATAATGAAACATTTTAATGAAATTTACAAAATAAAATTGATATTTCTATCAATTAAATATGTATATTTTTTTCTATTAATGTCATTTTTATTGTTAAACTTATATTGTTAAATAGTCTTATTTAAATTTTACTTCTTTATACCTTTTGATTCATTTTCAGTGATTTTTATAGAATTTATCTTTTCCTCTAAAATATCAATCAATGAACGATAATTTGGATTAGCCATAATTTTATCTAAAATTTCTTGCGATAAGGTTGCTTCAAATAGTTCGCTATCTTTATCAATTATCATTGGATTGTCATATTTAAAATAGTTCCTATTTATGGCATCTACTTCAGCCATAGTTTCATGATAAGTACCATCAACTGCTTTAAAGGGCTTACTTGTTATGTTTTCAATTTTATTAATAGTTTCATTTGATGACTCCAAAGTTTTTGAATATGTAGTTTACAAATCATTTAGATATCTTTTATAGTCAACAATATATACTCCCACTTGATTATCATTAATCACACCATTACTCATTGGCTGAGGTTTTCCAATTTTTACACCATACAATTCTTTTATACGTAATAACTCTTTACTAAATTTATCAGGACATAAGCTAAACAGTAAAACTCTATCAGGATCAATTATAGCATTTGTATCACCAATTGTTGTAAATAATTTTTTATCATAATTTGAATAAAAAAGTCCATCTTCGGTAATAATATATTTATTATTTTTATTGATCATATTTTTTCCTCCCTAAATATATTTTAAGTAAAAATTAAATTGCCGATTATAAAAAAACTTTCCTCTTTTTGATTTTTACTAATCTACTGTTAAAAAATATTATTTTAATAATTATGTCAGTAACTTTTAACACTTTTATTATAGCATATATAATACCCTATAGCAATTGTTGTTTAAAATTATATATAAATTATCATTAAGAAATTCTTGATATTCTATTATATTGTTAATTTTTTCAGTTTATAAATGTTTTAACATTTATGTGGAAGTTTAGTTATAAGAAAAAACGGTATTATTTATATTGTTGTATTCTTCATAATTTGGTTATTATAAATTTTTATCATTTGTATAGCTCTGTAAATAATCATAAATATCACTAATATCCATATCATGTCTATCTGTATACATTTTTAAAAAATAATAATGTCTTTTTATAAAATTTTGAACCTTCTTAAATTCTTCCTTCGAAATTCCTAGTTTAACATCATAAACTAGTTGCGGGTTATCTCTATCAATATTAACAGTAACATAATCTTCAAATCTTTTATTGTGTTTATGGGTATTTTGCATTAACAAAGTATATAAATTCCTTTCATCATCGTACTCATTAACGTCACAATACAAGTACAAATCTACAGGAAGATTTTTATAGTTTTTAGCACATATTCCATTTACTAAGAAACCATCTATTACAGTTGGTTTAAATTTATTTATATAAGTATGTTCCATGATAGAGTAATCAATATTAACACCATTTACAGTATCTAATAATATTTGATACTTTTCTTTAATAAAATTTAATACTTTCTTTAAATCTTTTTTCTTAACATTTAACTCTACATTTTCAAGTAATTTTGGATTATCTTTATCAATACTAATAGGCACTAAATCATTTCCAGTAGTATACCTATTATAATTATTTTGCATATAAATTATTTTTTTATTATCATATTTTAACCATAATGTAATAGGTAGATTAGTATTAGGATAAATCTTACTTCCTTTTTGTGCTATTATGATCATAGGTGTAAATTCCATATTTTATTCACTTTCCTTTAATAAAAATCTTAAATGATAAATCCAGTTTCTTTATTAAAAATTAATTCTATTATTTCAGTATTTTCATAACGATTTTTTGTTACTATTAATTCTACAATAGTTGCTATAAAATTTTCTTTATATAAAAATATTACTTTATCGGAATTTTGATCAATAGAGCATTGATAATACCTAAAATCTGATAATCTAGGTCTTTTTTCTTTTTTTTTCAAGTTTGCTATCTAACTGTGATAAAATTTGTGATGAGAAAGGATTAAAAGTTTTATGATTAATAAGCTGTGCATAATCAATTACAACTAATAATAAGCCATTTTTAGATGCTTCTTCACACTTATTTTTAATTTCTTCAATAGTTATCGCTAGCGTAGCTATGATTTTAACATTATCATTTGTGATTTTATTTTCCAATACTTCTTTAGATATTTTTAAATTAAAATATAATATCTTATCATTTGTTTGTTTATTAATATTATTATATTTATAGCAAATGTACTTTCGCCTATATCTGGGCGATTTGCAATAGTGATAAATTCTTTTTTATTAATACCACCAATAATATTATCTAATTTTCAAAAAACTGTTTTTAAATTTATTTTATATCACTTAATATTTTCTACTTTTTATAATATATTTCTTATTGTACCTTTAATACTTTATATAATAATTATAGACCATATTTTATCAATTATATTAATTTACTAAAACTATTCTATATTGGTGTAACAACTACATTTATTTTAATGACCATAAATTAATTTCTGACTATATTTTTTTAAAATTTTCATTTCGTTTTTATGTTCTTCACTAGGAGGTAGCATACTATCATTTATATCTTTAAACAAATCATTCCAAGTACAATACAGTTGATAATCTCTTTCTGATAAAATATTTAATACTCTATGACCTTTTTTCGTAATTAATGCTCCGTTTTCAACTATTGTTAATCCATGTTGTGATTGTTCAATAATATGATGAAAAGTCAAAATGTTTTTTACAGTGATTAAATAGTTCATCCAATCATAATTATCTGGTTGGTAGATTTTTATCATTTCTATTACTAATGATTGATTTTCATTTGAATATATTTTTCCCATTTAATTAATACCTCCCCATATAAAATATATTAAAACTTGAAAGTTCAAGTAAAATTCAACATGGCACAGTAACAATGTGAATTTTAAAAATTTATTTAAACAATAATGATTATCTTTACTATAACTATCTATTTTTATTTTTATTATATTGCTCTAATGCTTTATCTATATTTTCTGATAAACTACCTTTTTCGACTGTTTGACTTTTCATGCTTAAATTAGGTCTTAATAAATCTATCTTATCTAATGTTATTCTATAAATTGTTGTATTCTCAGCCTCACATTTTCCGTTCTTACTAGGAGCGATATATCCATAATCACAAAGTTCTTGAGGTACTGATACAAATTCGGAAACTTCCCTATAAAGTACATTTACATTATTTGAAGATCCCTCATCAATCATTTTGTAGGAATAATTTATAGTATCTATGGTAACAGTATCTTTATCCGTTTTAACACCAAACTTTTTAAAGGTATTAATTACATCTCTTATCATATCATTTTCTAATCTTTCACATTCGGATTCTGAATTACAACCATAATCGATTTTATCTCCATTTAACTTAGGACCTTTATTTAAAAATTCACTAGTAAAATGACACTCTAATGCCTTACTATCATTCATATTACAAGTATATACTTTATCGTAATCACTATCTTTTTTCAATTCCTCTAATAACTTATCATAATAACTATTATTATCAACATTTTTAATTTCTTCATTGTTTTTTACTTCGTTTAATAGTTCCTTTTCTTTAGTGCTATCAATATATTCAATACTGATATAATCTTTCTTTTCAACATTTATAGTATCAGTAGAACTTAGTTTAACACCCTTAGAAGTATCAAACCCTTTTCGTTTAGATACATTATATATCACATCAATACTATCATTAATATTCTTGCCTTTAACATTTAACTCATCATATATAGTCATACAGTCGTCATTTAAACAACTAATATTTTCGACTTTATTTTCTTTAATAGTCATTACCAAAGATGGGTTTATTTCAACGAATACATAAGATACCTTTTATTTATTAACTTCATTGATAGCATTACCCATCTTATTAGTTTTTGCCTCATCTAACTTATTACTAATAAATCGATAACTAAAGAATACTACTATTGGAACTAGAACTACTAATAAAACAATTAATAATACTTTCTTTTTACTTGAATTTGTTTGTTTCTTACTCATACGCATACTTTTATCTTTCTTTACCTTTTCTCTTAAAATCTATATAGACAAATTTAAAGATTGATTTGTTCAATTGACACAGTAATTATAGGGATTCCAAATTTTTAATTTTACTTAATCTTCCTTATTTTTTAATTCTTTCTCTAATAATTTAAACAGCTTCTCTGCCTCTTCTTGATTAAGTACTGTATCCTTTGAAATGATTTCCTTTTTAATCAGTGATTTTCTTAATAACTCAATCGGATTTTCTTCTTTTTCTAATTGAGCTATTTTTTCATCTATTTTTTTAATTAAATCTTCTGAATTCATCAAAACACCTCTTAATTTTATCTAAAACTCCAATAATTTGGAGTAATAATCACTTGGCAGGGGTAGCAGGAATTGAACCCACATCAGCGGTTTTGGAGACCGTTATTCTACCATTAAACTATACCCCTAGTTAATTAAAATCTAACTAACAAATCAATTATAGCATGTAATATAAGTTATAATCAATATTTATTATTATTTTTTTGTTAAAATACTTAGAATTTTACATATTAAACTATAAAAAGATTATCAATACTATAAAAAATCATTTTTTTTTGATACAATAAATGTAATAGATAGAGGTGAATAAAATGCATTATTCTATAGATGATTATTTAAAATTTTATAAAGATTTTACATTTGATGAAGAACCATTTAACGATGTTGATAATGTTTTATTGTCATTAATATCATATGTTAATTTAGATAAAGTATTTAAAAACAATGACAAGTTAACTATGGAAGAAGTATCAAAAAGATTCTGGAATAATACTACTGAAAAAGAAGTTAATAATGAGATAACATCAGTAAGAAAATCATCATATCTTATAAAAAAACTTGCCAATTGTAAAAGATTTAAAGACCTATCAATGTATAACTTTAAATATCAAGTTGATAAAAATACTCAATTTGGGGCAGTTACAATAGATTTATTAAACGGAACTATATATATATCATATCGTGGCACTGACAGCTATGTAATAGGTTGGAAAGAAGATTTTGAAATGTCATATATATTTCCAGTAGAAGCCCAAAAATTAGCGATAAAATATATAAACGAAAATGTAAAATTTAGTAATAAAAAAGTAATCGTTGGAGGTCACTCTAAAGGTGGTAATCTTGCCTTAGTAGCATCTATGTATGCTAAGCATAATATAAAAAAGAAAATTGTAAAAGTATATAGCAATGATGGATTAGGTTTAAGAGACGAAGAGTTTAATTCACAAGAATATAAAAAGATAGTACCAAAATTCAAACATATCATTCCTAGAGAGAGTTTAGTTGGTGTTCTTTATAGTCATGATAATAATTATGTAGTTATCGATAGTAGTGGTAGGGGCTTTTTTCAACATGATGCAACAACATGGAAATGTTATGGAAGTCACTTTATTAAAGCCGATTTAACTTTAGCTACAAAGAAAAGGGAAGATTCCTTATATAAATGGCTAAAAAAATATGATGATTCAGAAAAAAAACATATAGTTGAGTCAATGTATAGCGTATTTAATAAATTAGGAATAGATGATTTAAAAGAATTAAAAATGGCTAAATTTCCTCAAATATTAAAATTGATTATAAATTTGAGAAATATCGATGAAGAAACAAAAAAAATACTTTTTAAAACCTTCAAAGAATTGCATTCACAATTTAAAGATAACAAATTTAATAATTGACCAATAGTAATTGATTTTTTTTAGGAAAAATGTTAAATTATATTGTAGGAGAGTAAAAAGTATGGTAAAAAATATGAATAAAAGTAAACTAATAATACTAATTACTAGTTTAGTTTGTTGTCTTATAGTAATTATAACAACTATAATATTATGTAATGGTATTTTATACAATAAATATAAATGTCCTGATAATACATACGAATTAAAGAACAAAAGGTGTATTAAAACAGAAATAGTAGATACAAATAGAAAACTTATCTGTAAATCAGATTATGAAGCAGTTGGAGATACATGCGTAAAAAAAGAATCATTAGCATCTAAAATATATTATACATGTAGTAAAGGTTATACTTTAGATAATCAAACATGTGTTAAAAAGACAGTTATTAATAAAAGCTATGTATATAAGTGTCCATCTAAGACGACTCCAATAGAAGATAATAAAAAATGTTTAAAATATGAAACACCACTTACAAAAAAGGAAGGTACAGAAATAGTTAAGTACTGTAAACAAGGAACATTAAAAAACGATAGTTGCATCATCGTACAAGATGCTAATAGGGTAAAAGATTGTCCAGATAATTATAAAAAAACAGCTAATAACACATGTACTAAAACAGAACAAGAACCTGCTACTATAAATAGGGCTTGTGATAAAGGTTATACTTTAGATGGTATTAAATGTGTAAAAACAACTATTACATCAGGAAACTATGAAGAAGTATGCAATATGGGTTATACACTTAAGGATGGTAAGTGTTATAGAAATATAAATATTGTAGCAACTAAAGCGGGTATACTTTAATTTGTACATAAATAATACTATAAAGAGTATATTTTATTATTTATTTTCTAAACCTAGGTAAATATAAATTTTAAAACATATAATTATATCTCAATCAATATATTATAATAGGTCATTTATAATAAAATGAGGGGGAGATATTATGTGTACTTGTATAAACTTTAAAACAAAAGATGATTATTTAGCTCGAAATATGGACTTGGGTTATAATTTTAATGAAAAGGTTGTTATCACACCAAGGAATTACATTTTTGATTTAAAAAACGGTAGTACATTCTACACTAAATATGCGATTATAGGTATGGCTACTGTGGTTGGTAATTATCCATTATATGCTGATGCATGTAATGAAAAAGGACTTGCTATTGTAGCTTTAAATTTTCCAAAAACTGCTTGCTTTAATTCACCTAGTCGGGATAGTTTAAATTTAGCTACATATGAAATTATAACTTATCTATTAGGCGTATGCAAAAGTATTAAGGAAGTAAGAGATATTGCTTTAAATCTGAATATTACAAATATACCATTTGATGAGAAAACTTCAGTAGCTGATTTACATTGGATGATATGTGATAGTAATGATTGTATCGTTTTAGAACAAACAAAAGATGGATTAAAAGTACATGATAATGATCTTGGTGTACTGACTAATAATCCATCGTTTGAATACCAATATATGAATGTTAATAATTACATGAATTTAACTATAAAAGGTGCTACAAATAGATTTTCTGATAATCTTAATTTAAAACCATATTGTATAGGTATGGGAGCTATAGGACTTCCTGGTGATAATTCATCAGAGTCAAGATTTGTTAAAGCTACTTTTAATAAATTTAATTCATTTTGTGATGATGATGAATTAAGTAGCATAACGCAGATTTTTCATATTTTGGACTCTGTAGCAGTTGTTAAAGGGACTATAGAGCATGATAATAGTAGAGATTATAAAACAACTTATTCTTGTTGTATGAATTTGATAAAGGGTATTTATTACTATAAAACTTATAATAATAATCAAATAAGTGCTATTATGTTAAAAAAACATGTAGATAAAAAAGAATTAGTAATTTATGATTTAATAAACACTCAACATATAAGGTATCAAACATAATTTAATGTTTATCTTGCATTAAATATATAAATAATGGTAAAATTTATTGTGTGATATTTAAGCGAGGAAATTATGTTAGAAAAAATATTTAAATTAAAACAGAATAAAACAAATGTAATTACAGAATTTATAGCAGGATTAACTATCTTTATATCAATTTCCTATATAATATTTGTAAATCCTAAGATTTTATCACAAACAGGTATGGACTATAATGCTATATACTCTGCTACTATTATAGCATCTGTAATCGGTACAACGATTATGGGATTATTTGCAAATGTTCCTTATGTACAAAGTGCTGGTTTAGGACTTAATGCTTTATTTACATATACAATTTGTGGTAGTTTGGGTTTTACGTGGAACCAAGCTTTGGCGATGGTTTTTATATGTGGTATTATAAATATACTTATTACCGCAACAAGTATCCGTAAGAAATTAATTAAAGCTATACCAAGTTTTTTACAGGATGCCATTACAGTTGGTATCGGTTTGTTTATAGCATATACAGGTTTTAAAAATGCAGGTTTTATTCAATTTTCAGTATCGGATATTCAAAACGGTATATCATCAGGTAGTAGTACTATACCAAGTATAGTGAATTTTAATCAGATGTCTACTATACTTTCGGTAATTGGTTTATTTATAACTACTATTTTAGTACTAAAAAAAGTAAAAGGGGCTTATCTAATTGGTATTTTATTAACTACTATTATAGGGCTACCTTTAGGGGTTACTAAGTTACCTGATTTTTCAAATTATACAATTTTACCATCTATGGATTCAACGTTTTTAAAACTTGATTTTGTTGGATTATTAAATGCAAAGACGGGTATTGTTACAGTAGTTATGACTATATTTACACTGTGTATTTCGGATATATTTGATACAGTAGGAACATTCATAGGTACAGGTAAAAAAGCGGGTATTTTTAAGGTCGATGAAAATGGTAATATACCAAAAAAACTAGAGAAAGCTTTGTTTGCAGATTCTATTGCAACAAGCATAGGAGCTTTATTAGGCACAAGTAATGTTACTACATACGTTGAAAGTAGTGCAGGTATTATAGCAGGTGGAAGAACTGGTCTTACAGCAGTATTTGCATCAATGTGTTTTATAATAGCATTATTTTTATCCCCCATCATAGCATGTGTACCTATGGAGGCAATAGCACCAATACTAATTTTGATAGGTGCATCAATGATAAGTTCTATCATGAATATCGATTTTGAAGACATAAGTACTTCATTATGTACCTTTTTTACTATAGTTATTATGCCATTTACGTATTCAATTACAACGGGGATAGAAGTGGGATTTTTATTTTATATACTTAGTAATATAGTGACTAAAAAAAATAAAGTATCTATTATGATATATATATTTTCGTTATTATTTATGCTTGATTTTATCTATAAAGCGATAAGTTGATAAAAATAGAAAATTAAAAGATACTAAACAATAAATACAAATATGTTAAAAACGGAGGAAAAATGAATAAAATAGTTGAAGTTAAAAATCTAACAAAAGAGTATAAATTATTAACTGCAGTTGATAATATATCATTTGAAGTAAAAAAAGGAGAAATTTTAGGATTATTAGGACCAAATGGATCAGGTAAATCGACAACAATAAACTGCATTTTATCTCTACTTAATTATAGTAAAGGTGTTATTAAAATATTTGGTAAAAAAATACATCCAGATGCCTATGATATAAAAAGTAAAATAGGAGTAGTTTTTCAAGATGTAGCAGTATTCTATGAACTTACGGTGTTAGAAAACCTAGATTACTTTTGTGGACTTTATATTAAAGATAAAAAAACTAGAAAAAAATATATAGATGATTGTCTAAAATTAGTTGGACTTGAAAACTATAAAAAATTTTATCCAAAACAATTATCAGGTGGACTACTTAGAAGACTCAATATAGCTTGTGGAATAGCTCATAAACCAGAACTTATATTCTTAGATGAACCTACAGTAGCAGTAGATCCTCAAAGTAGAAATAATATCTTAGATGGAATTAAAAAACTAAGAGATAGTGGTGCTACTATTGTATATACGACTCACTATATGGAGGAAGTAGAGATTTTATGTGATCGTATTATTATATTAGATAAAGGAAAAGTTATTGCCCAAGGTACGTGTGACGAGTTAAAAAATCTTGCTAATATAGAAGAAAAAGTAACAGTTGAAATTCAAAATTTAAAAACTAAGAATATAGAAGAAATTAGAGCTATAAAAAATGTTGCTGATGTTAAATATAATGATAATATTTTATTGATAACTTATACTAAAGGAAAAAATAATTTAATAGATTTGATTGATTATTTTAAAACAAAAAAAATACCGTATAATAAAATATTTTCTGAAAGACCAACTTTAAATGATGTATTCTTAGAACTTACAGGAAAGGAACTAAGAGACTAATGTTTATACATAATTTCAAATACACACTTAAAGTAATAACTAAAAGTAAAATGTTAATTTTTTGGACATTTGCCTTCCCATTTATTTTAGGAATTTTATTTAATATGGCTTTTAAAGATATAGAAAAGAATGAAAAGTTAAAAATTATAGATTTGGCTATTGTAGATAATGATTACTTTAGTAATAATAAGTTATTGAGTGAGACTTTTAAATCACTTAGTGATGATAAAAGTGAAAAAAGGTTATTTAATACTAAATATGTAGATAAAGAATCTGCTATAAAGTTGTTAAAAGAAAAAAAAGTATCAGGTTATATTGAGTTTTTAGATAATAATCAAAATATAGTTGTAAATCAAAGTGATATTAATTCAACTATTATTAAATATACAGTAGATGAAGTAATTTCAATGAATATGATTATAACAAATATGAAGAATCAAGGGTATAATTTAAATGAATTATATAGAAATATTTATGATAAGGTAAATGCCCAAAATAGTCATATAAAAGATATATCAAATAATAATTTAAGTTACACAATGATTGAATTTTATACTTTAATAGCAATGGCATGTTTATATTGTGGTACCATAGGTATGTATGCTATTAACAATAATTTAGCCAATATGTCAACATGTGGTAAAAGGATAGAAACTTCACCAATTAGCAAAAGAAGATTGATACTTAGTAGCTTAGTAACGAGTTATTTAATTCAAGTAATAGCAGTTTCATTATTAATTTTATTCTTATATTTTGTTTTAAAAGTAGATTTTGGTTCTAACTGGTTACTTGTTATTTTACTTTCATGGATAGGTAGTTTAGCAGGGCTTTCTATAGGTATATTTATCTGTATTTTGTTAAAGACAAGTGAAGATACTAAAATAGGAATTATTATTGCTTTTACAATGTTGTGTTGTTTTTTATCAGGTATGATGGGTATTACAATGAAATATGTTGTCGATAAGAATGTTCCTATTATAAATATGATTAATCCAGCTAGTATGATAACTGATGGTTTTTATTCACTATATTATTATAGTACATTAAATCGTTATTTTATTAATGTAGTAAGTTTATTAATATTTTCTTTTATTTTAATTTTACTATCTTATATAAAATTAAGGAGACAAAAATATGACAACATTTAAGACATTTTTAAAGGTATTAAAAAAATGTAAGGTACCTATTATTATGTATACTGTTATTCTTTTTATTGTAGTTGGTTCTCAGTTAAAAAATAATGATAGTAATATGAGTTTTACCATAGATAAACCTGATATTTTGATTATAAATAACGATAGTAAAATAGGAATTACTGAAAACTTAATTAATTATATAGAAGAAAATAGCAATATTAAAAAAATTAAAAATGATAAAGAATCTATTAATGATGCACTATTTTATCGTGATGTTAATTATATAATTTATATTCCAAAAGATTATAGAAATAATTTTTTAAAAGGTGAAAATCCTCCTATAGAGGTAAAAGCTACAGGAGATTATCAAAGTTCTTTAGCTAGTATGCTACTAAATCGTTATTTAAATTTAGCTAGTACCTATTTTAATATTTATCATAATGAGGATGATGTTATAGCTAAATTAAATGAGACATTTAGTATTAAATCTACTGTTTCTATAGCTTCTAAATTGGATACGAATGCTTTAAATAATGTAACAAATTATTATAATTTTTTAAATTATAGTATGATGGCTGGGGCTATATATGTCATATGTCTAGTTTTGATTTCTTTCAATAGTGAAATGGTAAGAAAAAGAACTATCGTAAGTAGTATGAATTATAGAAAACAAAATAGGATTTTATTATTATCTAATTTTATGTTTTCAATTATATTATGGTTATTTTATATTATTATGGGATTTATCTTATGTGGTGATATAATTTTTTCTAGCCATGGTATATTATACATACTTAATTCATTTATTTTCACATTTTGTTGTGTAACTATTGCTTTTTTAATAAGTAGTATAGTTAACAATAAGAATGCTATTAGTGGTATTATTAATGTTGTGGCATTAGGTTCTAGTTTCTTATGTGGTTCATTTGTACCTGTTATTTATCTACCTGATACGGTTTTGAAGATAGCTCATGTTTTACCAAGTTATTGGTATATAAATTCTAATGAATTATTAAAAAATATGGAAACTATTAATTTTATTAGTATGAAACCTGTTATAGTTAATATGGTAGTTTTATTTTTATTTTCGATTTTGTTTATAGTTATTAATAACTTAGTAACAAGGAGAAAAAGAAAAATATTATAAAATTGATACTTAAAACAGTATCTTTTTTTATTGGTGCATTTAAAATTTCATTCAAGTCATTTAGTTTAATTATATTGTTAGTGTAGAATAAGTGTGGAGATTTATAACCTAAAAATAAGATCTATAATTA
>CAYTKH010000030.1:0-4772 GCA_964438315.1 uncultured Muribaculaceae bacterium
TTTTGTCTTTAAATTGTCATTGCTGTTTTGGGGAATATTCTTTATAATGAAAAACAAACATTAAAGGATATTGATAGTTTAAATACTAATCAAAAAAATAAAATTAAGGAACTATATTTATTATATCGTAGAAAATATAAAAATTACCTATAATATTTTACAATATTATCATGTAATTTGCTATCAAATTTTTTATTTTTAATCATTTCTATTTCAAATTTAAATGGAGGATATAATCTTTCTTTACTATCTATAGTATTACCTACATATGGTGTTTCTAATATTTTAGGAACATCTTTTAATTTGTCATTATATATGATATTTATTATATTATCAAATCCTAATTTTCCATAACCGATGTTTTCATGACGATCTTTTCTAGAATTTAAGATATTTTTACTATCGTTTATATGGATACATTTTATTTTATCTATACCGATTATTTTATCAAATTCTTCTAGTACTTTATCAAATTTTGACATATCATATCCTGCATCATTTAAATGACATGTATCTAAACATACACCAACCATATTGTTGTTTTTAATACTATCTATAATAGTTTTTATATCCTCAAAACTACTTGCACATTCACTGCCTTTTCCAGCCATTGTCTCTAGTAATATCATAACTTTATTATTATCATCTATCACCTGATTTAAAGCATAAATGATATTTTTTAAACCTACTTCATTACCTAATCCTATATGACTACCAGGATGTAATACTACTTTATCAAAACCTAGTTCTTCTACTCTTTTTAATTCTTGCCTTAAAAAGCTTATACCAAAATCCATGTTTTTTTCATTTGCTAAATTAATAATATATGGAGCATGTACAATGATATTTTTTCTATCAATACCATTTTCTTCCATTAACTTCAAACCTTGCTTTGTTAATTCTTTATCTATTGGGTTTCTAGCTGTATTTTGTGGTGCTCCTGTATAGAACATAAAGGTATTACTTCCATAACTTAAAGCTTCTTTAACACTACCTAGTAATCCATCTTCTTTTTTATATGATACGTGACTTCCAATAATTAAATTCATAAAACATCCCTCACCTTTAGAATATTATACCACGTATACCTTAAAATGTAATATAAAATATTTTTATATTAAATCACTTTTTTTAATTATGAACATTTTATTAATTCTATAAAATGCATAGAAAACATCTTCTAGTTTTAAATTTTCCTTTATTAGCATTCTATCTATCCATTTTTTGTCTTTTTTTATTTCTTTTAATGTTTCATAATCGATAACTCCATCTAATATTAATGGAAGTGGATAGTCTTTAGTATTTTGAAATACTGATAGTGTACCGCTATTTTCTAAAACAGCATAATCAACTTCTTCTAAACTTTTTATACCTTTTTCTCTTAATTGACTAGTTAAATCATCTAAACTATATCTTATTTTTCTCATAGCAGTAAAATCTATTTTCCCATCTTTTACTATAACACTAGGTTTACCATCTACTAGTGTACGTATATTTTCATTTTTCATTGTTAAATAACTAAGTGTTATTTGAACTACTACTAAAATTACAATTGGTACTATTGATACTAATATTGATCTTTTAGTTTCTTCAATACATATAGCAGCTAATTCGGCTATTAGTATTGTGACTATAAGATCGACTATGCTTAATTCACCTACTTCTTTTTTACCCATTAATCTATATACAAAAATGATAAAAAAATATAGTGTAAAGGTTTTGATTATAATATTTATATACATAGTTATTCACCTGTTTCTATTATGATACGTAATATTTATTTTATACAATGAATATCTTTTACTAAGGAGGTTTACATGAAATATTTAAAAGTGCTAGGTATTTCTTTTGGTTTTATTTTAGGGTTATTTTTTATACTTACTTTTTTAACTACTCTACTAAGTTATTTCAATATTATAAATAGTAATATAGTTGGTATTATCAAAATAATAATCCCTACTGTTTCATTATTGATAGGTAGTTTTATAGTTGGAAATCATGCTATTAAAATGGGATGGTTAGAAGGTTTAAAGTTAAGTGCTATTGTAATTATTTTAATCATGTTGTTCAATTATTTAGCTTTTGGCAATAAAATAGAGATTAAAGATTTTATATATTACTTAATTTTAATGACATCAGCGATATTTGGTAGTATGATAGGTATTAGTAAGAAAAAAATAGAAAGTTAAAACATCCTTTTGGGATGTTTATTTGATTTACTTAATACAAAATTAAACAACGTTTCATATTAAAAAGTCCTATAACTTTTTCATAATCTTGGACCTTTTGATAAATTATTTAAATATTCTTGAGCATTATTTAATCGTTCTTTATTAGTTAATAAAGCGTTATCTCTAAAACCTTGTTCTTTAGCTGTTATAATTAAATCCAATTCTTCTTCTGTTCTTGGAAGAAATTCTTTTAATTGATTATCGTTATATCCATATTTTAGTAAGTGTTTACTTAATGTATTCATGCACTCTTCCAGTGATAAATCTGTTAAATTAATACTGTAATTATCTTGTTTTAATCTTGAATAATTAAATTCTAATAATCTTTCAAGAGGAGTAATATAAACTTCTTTTATAGTATTAAATCTTATTTTATTTTTTTGTCTTTCAACAATATCCTTTTCTTGTTCTATTTCACTTGGTTTAAGTTGTGTAAATTCTTTTTTCTTTCCAATTTGACTCAAAATTTTTTCAATTTCTTCTTGACTTAAGATTTCATGGTTAACCATATTTATTCTCCTTCTATTTTATTTTTCACCAATATTTATGAGTTTATATTCTCTAGTTCAAGAGTTAAGTTTTGTTTAGGATTCTATTGTATGAATCCCGTTTCTACTTTAAACATATCATCAAATGTACTATTTTCCTTTCCTGCACAACGAATATATCGTTTACCTTTACTAGAGGCGACACCTATAGATAGTTGTTTTAAAGTTTTCCCATATTGTCCTCCTAAATATTTTATTTCTATTAATATAATTCCCAACTACTAATTCAAATAATCATCTAAATTTTCAATTATTTCATTTAATTTCTTTAAAAATAAACTTATATGATATCCATCAACAAAACCATGATGAACCATAATCATTAAATTTATATAACATCTATCATCCTTAAGTTCAAACTTGTCCCAAATAAATTGCGGAATTGTTATTGATTTATCAAATGGAGGTATGACAGATGTTACTTTATACCAAGGTACACAAGATAACCATACTTCATTTATATCAGAATCAGAATATGATTTTTTTGTAGATAAAAATATTTCTCTATTCTTTTTATATTCATTTATAAAGTTGCTATATTTATCTTTTATATCGACACAAAAGAAACCAATATTTTTATCATCCCACATATCTACAAAACTAGGTTTAATTTCATGACATTTATAAAAACTACCATTATCATATCTATATTTAAAATTATCTATACTATTTGCAGCAAGACAAATGAAGTATCCAATAGATGCATAATATGTTTTACATTTTAAATATATTTTTGTTATATCTATCGGTGTAGTAATTATTAAAAATGGGTTATTTCTTTTATCATAATAATTAAATAATTCTTCACGTTCAAAACATTTAATCTCTTTTTCCACAATTTTTCTCCTATATTCATATTTAACACTTGAACTTATATATTAATATATTCTATTAAAATTTTATATCTTTCACTATATCTATAATGTCATAAAATTAATTATTTACAAAATTTAACCATAAAAAATTTAAATATTAGTATAGTTCCTTATTATGTAGCATGAAGCATGTAGCAATAATTTTTTATTTTGAAATATTTTTTAATTCTTTATACTCAATACTTTTACATACTACAGAAATTAAGGGTTCTTCTTTATCCATTGCAAAACAAATATATTCTTCTTTATTTATTTTGATAAATTTTAAATATGCATCATCAATATAATCAGTATAATTTTCTTTATAATCATATTGATAAATACCTTTACATACCATTTTCAGTTCAGTTCTATTAGTTTCATAAGTTCCATCATCTTTTAAAGTTGGGTCCCCAGACCAATATATATTAAAGTATAGTTCAATTTGGTCTTTTTTAAATTCATATTTAACATCAGTAATATAACTATCATGAAACCAATGATAATAATCCATGAATGATGTTAAATTATCTTTAGTTATTGTAGTCATTCTCCTTTTCCTCTCTAATAAGTACTTTAATTCAAGTATATAATTGCTTTTTTCTAAAACAGGATTATTTCAAATTTCTATAACAATTCTATCATGTTTTTAAGAGTATTAAAACCCTAATCCTTAACACTCTAATTCTTAAAAAACGAAACTATATAGATTTTTGAGTACTAATAATCATATATAAAGTAGTAAATTAGTAGTAAAATATATTTAAGTTTTTATATGTATGATTATAAAAAAAGACCTATCACGCAAAAATTAAACTTTTTGTTATAAAAAACTCTAATATTATAAATTATTATTTTGCTTCTTCAGTAGCTCTTGTTTCTCTTATAACAGTTACTTTAATAGTACCTGGATATTGTAACTGTTCTTCTATCTTAGTTTTTATATCATGTGCTATTTTATAACTAGCTAAATCATCTATTTCTTCTGGTTTTACAATTACCCTTATCTCACGACCAGCTTGAACAGCAAATGTTTTTTCTACTCCTGGTATATCAGTTGCAATATTTTCTAGATCTTGTAATCTTTTTATATAGTTTTCTAGTGAATCGTTTCTAGCACCTGGACGTGATGCTGATAG
>CAYTKH010000030.1:4782-13564 GCA_964438315.1 uncultured Muribaculaceae bacterium
AATACTTGTTGCTTCTGTATCACCATGATGTGATTCAATGGCATTAATAACAACATCGTTTTCTTTGTATTTTTTTGCAATTTCACTACCAATAGTTACATGACTACCTTCTATTTCATGGTCTAAAGCTTTTCCTATATCGTGTAGTAAACCTGCTCTCTTAGCTAAAACAACATTTTCACCCATTTCCGATGCTAATAATCCTGAAAGTTGTGCTACTTCAATAGAATGTTTTAAAACATTTTGCCCATAACTAGTCCTAAAATGTAATTTACCAATTATTTTCATTAGTTCAACATCAATTTGTGTTAAACCTAATTCAAATACAGCTGCTTCACCAAATTCCTTTATTTTAATTTGCATTTCTTTAGATGTTTTATCATATAGTTCTTCTATTCTTGTCGGATGAATACGACCATCTTTAATTAAATCCTCAATTGTTATACGTGCAATTTCACGACGGTATGGATCAAATGACGATAACACGATAGCTTCTGGTGTATCATCGATAATTAAATCCACACCTGTAACTGCTTCAATTGTTCTTATATTTCTACCTTCTCTACCTATTATACGACCTTTCATCTCATCATTAGGTAAATTAACAACTGTAACTGTCTGTTCGTTAGCTACATCACTTGCATATCTTTGCATACAAGATACTAACATCGATTTTGCCTTTTTATCAACTTCAAGTTTAGCTTCGCTTTCTCTTTCTTTCATATAATTAGCTATTTCTAAACTCATCATATCTTCAACTTTTTTTAAAACCAATTCTCTAGCTTGACTCTTTGTATAGCCAGATATACTCTCTAATAATTTTACTTGTTCATTTTTAATTTCTTCCACTTTGTCTTGTTCGTCTTGGATTTCTTTTTGTTTTTTTAATAAATTATTTTCACGCTCTTCTAAAGATTGTTCACGATTTTGAAGAGTTTGATCCCTTCTATCCATATTGCTCTCGCGAACTAAAAGACGTTCTTCTGAATCCTTGAGTTCATTTTTCTTTTCTTTTATTTCTTTATCCAATTCTACTTTAATTCTATGTGCTTCTTCTTTACTTTCTAAAATACTATCTCTTTTTAATTTTTCAGCATCGATATGTGCTTTATCTAAAATCTTCAAAGCTTCTTTATTCGCTGAATTACCCCTTAGATAGTTAAATACTATGACGATTATTATTCCAACAAAAAGTCCAATTAGGACTAGCAAAATGGAGAATAATATGTTACCCATATAATTTCCTCCATCCTAAATTATAAATATTATAATTAACATTTACCACTTTTATTTTAACAATTATTGTTTCTAAAATCAAGTATAAATTTTTTGAACTTTAAATTATCATTTATTCTTCTATTACTAAAACATCTCTAGCACTTATTTGATAATCACTATATCTTCTTTCAACTTGTCCATAACATTTTATTATTAATCCTGGTTTTAAATCAATTAGTGTTTTAAATAATTTAGGAAAGATTACGATTTCTATATTTCCAGTTTCATCCTCACCTGTTATAAATCCCATATCTTCATTTTTTTTAGTTGTTATAACTTTGATATATCTAATACTTACTATAATATCTATATTTTTACCTAAATATTTACTAATATCTTTTATAGCGATATCATTTTTATATTTTAATTTTATATCTGTTACTGGATGATTACTTAAATAAAATCCAAATATTTCTATCTCTTGACTCATAAGTTCATTAGTTGAATACTCATTAACTATCTGAATATCTGGTTTTAATGTTGAATTTTCATCTGCATACCTTATAAGTTCTCCATAATTAATAATTTCATCGATATTTTCTATAAGGGTTTTATGGTTATAACTAAAATCATCAAAACATCCAGCTTGAATTAAACTTATTATTACCTTTCTATTTACGGTTTTAGAATAACATCTTTTAACAAAATCATATATATTTAAAAATTTACCTTTTTCTCTTTCTTTTAATATTTCATCTACGACCATACTTCCTACATTTTTTATGTTAGAAAGTGGATATCTTATCTTGTTATTATATACAGTATACTCCTTAAAACTATAGTTAATATCAGGTTTTAAAACACTAATATCATTTAATTTACATTCGTATATATAATCTTTAGTTGTTAGGCTCCTTCCTATAGCATTAGTCATAATATATCGCATAAAATAGGTAGGATAATGAGCTTTTAAATAGGCTAATTTATATGAAATAATAGCATATGCAACTGAATGTGATCGATTAAATCCAAAGGAAGCAAATTTAACGATAAAATTTGATACTTCATCTACTAATCTACTATCGTAACCTTTTTTTATCGCTCTACTTTTAAATTCTTCTATATTTTTAAGCATTATACTATCCTTTTTCTTACTTATAGCTTTCCTTAATAAATCAGCTTCACCTAATGTATAATCGGCCATAACATTTGCAATTTGCATAATTTGTTCTTGATATATAATTACTCCATATGTAGGTTTTAATATATGCTCTAAGTCTTTATGATAGTAATTAATTTTCTCTTTATTATGTTTCCTTTTCACATATAGATCAATATTATTAGCGGGTCCTGGTCTATATAGTGCTAAAGCTGCAAAAATATCTTCAAAACAGTTTGGTTTTAGTTGTTCTAAGAATTTTCTCATCCCATCCTTTTCGAATTGAAAAATACCAATTGTGTTAGCATTTTTAAATATATTGATTGTTTTTTCATCATCAAGTGGTATTTTATCAAAGTCAATATTGATATTTGATTGTTTTAAATCTTTTAAAATATTACTTATTATAGTCAAATTTCTAAGTCCTAAAAAATCCATCTTAAGTAATCCTAATGACTCTAAATAATCCATAGAATATGCTGTAAGATACATGTTACCATTTTTTATTAAAGGTATAACTTCATCCAATTCTCTTTGACATAAAACCACCCCTGCTGGGTGTATACTAGTAGTTTTTTTCATATTTTCAAATTTCATTGCAATATAATATAAATTTAATCTATCTTTACTAGCTTTCAAATAGTTCATAAGCTCCCTATTGGTTTTATAATTATCAATTAGTGACATTGGTTTATTTTTTTTATCTGTATCTTTTAAGAGTTTACATATTTTATCTATTTCTTCTTGTTTAAAATCCATCGTTCTTCCAACATCTCTAATAGCCAACTTGGGTTTTAAAGTAATAAATGATACTATTTGGGCAACTTTTTTTGTTCCATATTTATTAACACAATAGTTTATTACTTGTTCTCTTTTTACATCTTCAAAATCCATATCGATATCTGGCATAGATATACGCATTTTATTTAAAAATCTTTCAAATACTAGGTTATATTTAATAGGGTCAACTCCTGTTATATTTAGTAGATACGCTACGAGTGAACCAGCAGCACTACCTCTTGCATGACAAAAAATATCATTTTCTCTTGCATAATTAACATAATCGTTAACGATTAAAAAGTAATTACAAAACCCCATCTCATTTATAACTTCTAATTCATATTTTAATCTATCTACATACACTTGATATGTTTTTTCACCAAACTTTTCTTTTAAACCTTTAATGGATAATTTTTTTAAATAAGTAAAACTATCCATATTATTTGGACATTCAAATACAGGAATTAAATCTTTTTGATACTCTATTTTAACATTACACATATTGATAATTTCTTGATTATTTTTTAGTGTTTCAGGATATATTATAGGTATTTCTTCATCTAGAAAGCTATCTGGTGGTGTATCTATTTGTGATACTATCTTCCCATCTTTCATAGCTTCTAAATACTTTAGATATGGTATATCATTTTTAGATAAAACTTTAATTTCTTTTATGTATACTAGGTTATCACCACTTAAATTTTTTAATTCTTCTTTATTCTCATATCCTAAATAAAAATTATTATATATTTTCTTTAGTTCTTCACACAGTTTTTTACTATTATATGGTAAGATACATATTAAATTTGAACTATATTTATCTATTAAATCTATTGTTAGGGTATCAGTGCTTATAATAGTACTTATTTTGATTAAATTTCTATATCCTTCATTATTTATAGCATACAATATAAATGGTAAAGTTTCATATTTTACTTCTAAACCAATAACTGGTTTTATATCGTTTTTTATACATAAATCATAAAATTCTTTAACTCCGAACATTGTATTATCCGATAATGCTAAGGTTTTCAGATTTTTAGCTTTAGCATATTCTATTAAATCGGGAATTTTTATCATACTTTCTAACAGCGAGTTATCTGATTTTATATATAGTGGTGTATAGTTCATAAAGCTTACCTCCTATATTAATTTTACTATATTTTATATTTTTTTTAAAGATAATGTGCATATTTATTTGACTTATTCCTTATAATATGGTAAAGTTATAAGGCGTAGACAGTTTATATTAAGGAGGAATAGTATGGCAATTAAATTAACAAGTAAAAAAGCATTATATGGAAATAGAAGATCTCACTCACTTCGTGCAACAAGACATGCACAAAGACCAAATTTCCAAAAGGCAACTTTAGAAAACGGTCAAAAAGTTATAATGAGTGTTAGGGATCTTAGAAGTCATAAAAAAGCATCTAAAATCGATACTTCAGTTGCTTAAAAATAGTACGTGATAAATGTATTATTTTTTTATGCAAATACGAGAATAATATTTATATATTAGAGGATCTCTTAATTCTTAAAATAGATTTATTATCACAAATTAACAAACTATGTATAAATTTATTTAAGTCTCTTTTTAAATAAATTATTGTCTTTTAAAGAGGCTACTAAAACGACATCTTTTCCATATTTACTCTTTAAATTATCCAAAGTTTTATTTAGTTTATTATCTTCAACAACATTATTCTCGTCTTCAAAGATAGATAATTGCCTAGATAAAGATTTTGTTAATTTATCTAATCTAATTCCTATCAATCTTATAGGGGTATCATTCCACATCTCGTTTAAAATATTACATGCATATTTATATATATCACTACTAGATGAAGTAGGGTTAGCTAATTTTTGTTGATGTGAAAAACGTTTGAATTTATAATCCTTTAATGTAACTGATATAACAGATGCAAACTTATTTTCCTTTCTTATTCTATATCCAACATGATCTGCTAGAGATAACAAATAAGGATAAACTTCTTCTTTTGTATAAATATCGTTTTTTAATGTTATTTCATTTCCAATTCCCTTAGCTTCAGTATTCCAATAAACAACTGGGGATGAATCAACTCCTCTGGCCTTTTGTACCATAATATAAGCCTGGTTTTTAAATAATTTTGATAATCTTGAGACATCAGATTCTGCTAAATCCCCTATTTTATTAATACCAATGGTTCTCAATTTTACGGCTGTTTTTTTACCAATACCAAATAATTCACCAACATCTAAAGGGTACATTTTTTTTTTGATTTCACTATCATACAAGGTATGTACTTTAAATGGTTTTTCAAAGTCGGAAGCCATTTTAGCACAGAGCTTGTTATTTGCAACACCGATATTTACAGTAAAACTCAATTTGTCATAAATTTCTTTTTGAATTTTATATGCAAATTTAACCTCATCGCCATATATGTTTTTTATGTTTGTATAATCTAAAAAACATTCATCAATAGAAAATATCTCTATTTCGTTAGTATAACTACTCAATATTTTAAACATAGCTTTACTCATTTTACTATAAAAATCATAGTTAGAAGGGTACACCTCTAAATTAGGACATTTCCTACTAGCACTATAAATAGTTTCTGCTGTTACAACGCCCTTTTTCTTAGCTAGTGTCGATTTAGCAAGGACGATACCACTTCGTTTAGATTTATCACCACCTATAACTGCATACCGATTTCTTATATCGTATTTAAAACCTTTTTTAAGTAAATAAATAGCACTCCATGATAAAAAAGCATTATTAACATCAATATGTAATATTATTCTTTCCATAGTCATCACAATTTAATTATAGCAATTAAATATTAATTTGTAAACGAAAAAACGAACTTTAATTCGCTTTTTGTTTTTTTATAATTCATCAAATTCAACATAACTATCCAGTTGCTTTTTAACATACTTAAATCCTTACTTACTATATTGCTAACTCTAATAATGTTGCCATTTATATATGTATATTCATCAATACCATCACTATTATCTGTTTTATCATATAGTAACATCCCACTTACTATTCATTCTTATTTTTAAAATATGTATAAATTTGATGTAAATTATTAAATTTAAAATTTTTTGAATTTCTAGATAATTTGCTTTTATATAATTCTGATATTCGATTTGATAGTACTTTTACTACAATTTACCACATCAATTATTCTTTTTGTAATCTTTTATATACTTTTTAAATAATTCTACAATAGCTTTAGAAACATCAGCATCTCTTAGAGTAATTTCATCAAAACCCCATTTAGTTAGTTTTCTTAAATTATATGCTACTTTAATTGTAGATTTTTCATATTCTATTACTTTTTTATCTATATAATTATTTCCAGCATCTATATTTAATTTCTTTTTTAAAGGAACCTTATTCCCTAAATGTTCAATAATTCCTTTTATTTCGTCTTCTGTTTTATCTTTACCAAAATAGTCCTTTTGCCATTTCTGAGGCAATATATGTTCTATTTCCCATTTTCTAGTTTCTAATAACCCTTTTTGGGTTGTTTCCATATATGCCATAATTGATAATAACATTCTAAATAATTTACTGTGAGGTGTTATAAGATTCGTTCTAAAATCATCAGATATTTTTATATCAGGAAATTGAGGACTGACACTATTTATAATATCCACATCTAGTTTAGCAATATCTTGTTTAACACCATTAACAGATGGATTTTCTATGTATCTAACAACTAATAATACAATTAAATTATTTAAAAATTTAATAAATATTTTTTCAAAATCCTTCTTTTTATTATGTTTTAAATAGTATGTTATTACTGGATACTTCCAAAATTCATTTGGATATTCATATAAAATATCTAAAGCTTTTAATATATCTATATTTAGTGACCAAGATAATTTTTCATTAGATTCTCTATTTTCTAAAACAGTAATAAAATCCAATATCTTATTGAGATTATCAAGTAAATTTGAATCAAGCAATAATTTTAAATTTTTATCTTTAAGGAAGAAATCTCCTAAACCTGGGGTAGTAGTACTGTTATCACCAATTTGAGCTCTTAAATAAAACATGTAGTAATAAAATAGATTTTGCATTGATCCATTCTTTAATTTATCTATATTAGTTTCTATTTCTTTCCATTTATCAATAAAATCTTTTCTTTTAGATTTATCAAGTTTTTTATATATTTCGGCTTTAAACTTATCAGCATTGGTTAATGGCATACCTCTATCATTTAATGTAGAAAATATTGTTAAAGCAATATCTTCTTTATCAGTAATAATAGGCAAAATAATCGTACTATCCAACAAAAGAATTATAAAATCATCAAGTTTATGTCTGTTATTTTTTGATTCTTCATCATATAATTCAAGATATCTTAGATAGTTTTTCGAATAATTATCTCTAGCTTCAGCTGTTACTTTACCAGTAATTAATATTTTTTTTAATATTTCATTTCCTTCATCAGCTAATACTCTTGACTCAAGTAATGGTTTATTAAAATTTGGTTTATTAGTTTTTTTATCAACTTCCCATATCGCAGGTGCAATTCGATTTTTTAAATTCTCAGTCTTGTCACTAGAATCCTCATTTGATAACTTAGTATATATTGCTCTTAACAATAAGAATAATGATGTTATTCTTTGTTGTCCATCAATTATTTCAATATTATGCCTATTTTCGCAAGCTACTAATGAACCCAAAAAATATGTTTCTTCTGTATTAACACTCTTTTGTTTTTTTGTAAATTCCCATATATCGTCAAATAACTTTTCAGCTTTTTCTTCATCCCAAACATACGGTCTTTGATATTCTGGAACAATAAATTTTAAATTATTGCTAGTTGTTAATAAGCTGTTAATAGTATTCTTTTTTAATTCATTTTTGGTAATCATATACTCCTCCTAATTATTACTCATTATACATTACACTTGTTGAATAATTATACTTTTTTCAATAATTCTTTTATATTTATCTTAGTTACTTTTTAGCTAATCAATCAATCAAAATGTAACTAAGAATAAAATTCTTTAATTAATAAACTATCAATTGTTGTATATCGAAGAATAAATTTAAATACGATAGTTTTTGACAGGAAATCGTGTCAAAAACCTTGATATAAACCATTTTATCACTAGACAAATATATGTATTCTTTATTCATAAATTCTTCCTATACATTTATAATTTTACCATAAAAGACAAACAAAGTTAATATTTATTTTTATTTTTTCTTTTCTTTACAGAATTTGGTACATTCTCATAATATAGTTTTTCTACAATTACTAAAATTCTATGATAAAGTTCTTCAATATTTTTTAGTTTTGTGGTATTATTTAATAAATCATTCATTTTGGTACTCCTTTATATTATTCTCAAATATAGGGTACCATATTTTGGATGATTTTTCTATTTTTATAAATTAACTAACACAACGCATTAATTAATACAAAAATAGATTAGACATTAAGCATATATTTTCACATATTTAAAAATTAAATGAATGAAATAATAAACATTATCGACAATTAAAATGGGGACCTATCCCAGTACCTAATACATAAATGGCTTGGAGTCCTTAAAAACAAAATATCCCAGCCTTTCGACTGGGATTTCAGGGGGCTAAAATTTATTGCATATAAA